>JAURHL010000178.1 GCA_030833305.1 Acidimicrobiales bacterium
TGATCATGAACATGGTGCCGATCAGGCAGAAAATCGAACCGAGAACGAGATGCGACACCCACACCGAGGTGTCGTGGTCGAGGGGCCACTCGAGAAGATTGATGAGCCCGCGACTGATGGCGATCAGCAGCAGGGCCACCGCCATCATTCCGAGGAATGCGACGAGGATCCCGAAGACCAATCCGCGTGCGGCCATCACGACGGGCTTGGTGGTTCGATCACGCACCTTGTCGATGGTCTCGACGATCGTTTCGGTGACGTCGGATGCCCAGTTCGGATCGGAAAGCGGATTGCCGGCCATGACGGCGAGGCTAGCGATGAACCGGGCTAAGGCGTCGTGGTGAGGACGACCGAACAGTCCGAGATCCGGTACACCACGATCCCGTTCACGGCCGACCAGTGAATTTCCACGGCTTCACCGTCGATGACGGCGAGGGGGATGATGGTCGGACGCACCGCGTCAGGACACGCGTCACCGCCGGAGACGTCCATTGCCGTGGGCGCTTGCCCAGCCGCGGGTGCTTCGGTTGCCGCGGGTGCTTCGGTCGCCGCTGCCGATTCGACCGTGGCGACTTTGGTCTGTGTCGTGGCGTCGGCGCCGATCGATGGCCCGCGGGAATCTCCCGTCGACGACACGGCAATGCCGACGATGGCGATCACCGCGGCAGCTGCGGCCAAACCCGCGACGTACGCCCCGACTCGTCGATGACGAGGAGAGGTCGCCAGAATCCGCGTCACGGTGTCGTCGGTGATCGTCGAAGTGTCGTCACGGGAAACCAGAAGGGCGTCACGCATCATCCGCAACCGCTCGGCACGCTCCGTCACCGCGGCGCGCGATGTCGGATCGACATCGTCGAGGACGATGTCGTCATCGATCAACCGGCTGGCCCAGTCGTCGATTCGTTCGAAGTTCTCCGGAGTGTTCATGCGTGTGGAGTGTGACGTTCGTTGTCGTCGGTTTGGTTCCCGACAAGTTCGGCCAATCGGGTTCGACCCCGTGCGATGCGGGAGCGCACGGTGCCGCCGGGCACGCCGAGGATTCGGGCGATCTCGTCGTAGTCCAGGTCCATCACGTCGCGCAGGACCACGGCGACACGGAATTCGTCGGGAAGTTGTCGCAACAGCGACCCCAGTTGGTCGGCGTCGTCCACGCGGTTCTGCGCCGTGGTGCCCACCTCGTCCACGACCTCGGATTCGTCGTGGACGATCCGGGACCGTCGCCGACCACGTCGCCGACCCTCGTCGATGGCGGCGTTCGTCGCGATCCGGTACACCCAGGTGGTGAACGACGAGCGCCCGTCGAACCGTTCGATGTTGCGCACGACGTTGATGAGCGCGTTTTGTGTGGCGTCCTCGGCGTCGGCCTCGTTGTTCAGCATCCCCCGACAGACGTTGCGCACGAGGGGGTAGACCTCGCGAACGATCGCTTCGATCGCTCCGCGATCTCCACGCCTTCCTCGTTCGACCCACTCCGACGAGACGCGGGGTGTGTTCGTCATGGTGCGGCTTGCACGCGAATCTCGTTGATGCTCCCGCGGTACGGGTTGACATCACTACAGAAACCACTGCGCCCCGCTTCGGTGATGTACACCAGCGCGTATTGCGCGGGAGACGTGAACGTGGCCGTGATGGTGGGCCCCTGCTCGTGATTGCCATCCCAGATGGGTGGCCCCCAATCGCCCAACTGTTCGCCGGCGGCGTTCGAGGCGTAGACCCGCACCTGCCAGGTCGGGACGTTCATGTCCACCTGGACTTGCGCCAACACGGCGGCGTTCATCTGCAACACCAACCCGACCCCCGACTTGCTCCCGAACGTCGATGATTTGTAGCAAGCGGTCGACCACGACGTGGACGAATCGCCGTCGGTGACGTTGGAGATTTCGTCGTCGTTCTCGACCTTGTCATCACTCTCGGGGTCGAACGAGCGAACGCCGGTCATCTGGACCGGCCCGCTGTACAAGGTGGTGGTCACACCGGGATTCGATGGGGCGACGGTGGTGGTGGGCGAGTCCTCGCCCGTGACGGATGCGACGACCACACCGACAGCCAGGAGACCGACGACGGCGCCGGCGAGCCAGGCTGGCTTCATCGGGAATGTCGGTTTCTTGGCGATCGGCGCCGAGGGCGTTCGGTCCCGAGGGGTTCCCGATGACGGAGTACCACCCGTCTTGGTGCGTATGACTTTGTTCGGCGGCGGCGTCGGATCCTTCGAACGCGGAACCTCGGTGGATGAGGAACCGAGGGTGATTCCGCCCGCGGCACGCAACGCGCGACTGGCCTCGGCGCCGGTCGCGTAACGCTTCCCGGGCTCGCGCTCCAACATGCGATGGATCACCCGCAGCACCCCGGGGTCGAGGTCGGGTTTGACGGTGTGCAGTGGCGTGGGGTCCTTTTTCAGTCGCGCCAACGCGGTTTCGGTGTCACTGGCCCCCATGAACGGGACCTTGCCCGCCAAACACTCGTACAAAACGAGACCCAGTGAGTACACATCGGCGGCCGGCCCGAGCTCGTCACCGAGGACCTGTTCGGGTGAGAGGTACTTGGCCGTACCCATCATGATGTTCTCGTTCGTGAGATCCTGATCGCCACTGAGGGCCTTGGCGATACCGAAGTCGGTGAGCATGACCCGACCGTTCTCCGTGAGCAGAATGTTTCCGGGCTTCACGTCACGGTGGATGATCCCGGCGCGATGGGCCGCGTCGAGAGCGGCACACACCGCAACTCCGATGTGGACGGTCAACTTGAGGCTGAGCGAGCCCTTCTTGTCGAGTGTTTCGCGCAACGACTTGCCGTCGACGAACTCCATGATCACGGCCTGTCGCCCGTTGTCCTCGACTGCATCGTGAACGGTGACGACGTGGGGATCGTTCAGGCCCGCAGCCACCAGCGCTTCACGACGGAACCTCTCGGCGACGGTCCCCTCGGTGGCCAGATGCGGTTTGAGGAGTTTCACCGCCACGGTGCGGTTGAGCGAGAGGTCCGTGGCCTTCCACACATCAGCCATGCCGCCGTGGGCCCGGTGCTCATCGAGCCGATAGCGACCGGCGATGACGGTGTTCGCTCGCGGTGCAGGGTGGTTCGACGCATCGGACATGGCTACGCACGACGCTAGTTGTCGCCCCGCTGTGACGTGGGGAATGTCGCTCGTCGAACCGCGTCGTCAGTTCTCGAAGAACGCCACACCGATGGTGCCGCGTCCCGCATGCGCACCAACGACCGCGCCGATCTCGCCGACGAGGATCTCGCCGGGATACACCTCGCGCAACTGGGCGAGGAAGGCATCGACGTCGTCGCAATCGGCATGCAAGACACTCAACTGGCTGATGCCCCGACCGGCCACCGCTTCGCGAACCTTGTCGACGACGAAGGCCACGGCTTTGGCCCGCGTGCGCTGTTTGCCACCTTCTTGAACGACGCCGTCGCGCACCTCGATGATCGGTTTGATGGAAAGAACCGACGCCAACATGGCTTTGGCCCCGCCGATTCGCCCCCCCTTTTTGAGGTTCTCCAAGGTGTCGAGGGCCCCCCACACCTTGCATCGCCCCGAGAGATCGCGAGCCAGGGCTTCCACCTCGTCGAGCGACGCGCCATCGCGAGCAGCCCGGGCACAGGCGACGACGATGGAACCCAGTCCCATTGAGACCGTGCGACTGTCGACGACGCGCACGGGGATGTCGCCGGTCAAGCGATCAGCGGCCACCTCGGCGCTTTGCAAGGTTCCCGACAAGTCTCCGGAGAGATCGATGATCACGACGCCGGTGGCCCCTTGGGCGGCCAGGGCTCGAATCGATTGCTCGAATCGACCCGGGGACGGAGCCGCGGTCGAGGGGAGATCGGGTTCGGTGGCGCAACGGGCCCAAAACTGGGTGGTCGTCAATTGTTCGCGGTCGACCAACTCGTCGTCGCCGAAGCGGATGAACAGCGGAACGACCTCGATTCCGAGTTCTCGAACGACGGACTCCGGCAGGTCACAAGCACTGTCGGTGATGATGCGAACGGATGATGCCACGAGGGGAGATTAGTGGTTGAGGCTCGGAT
>JAURHL010000179.1 GCA_030833305.1 Acidimicrobiales bacterium
CGTCGATCGGAAGCGCGGCCAGGATCTCTCCGACCCGCAACTGATCGGCGCCAGCATCGACCAGGGCCGCCAACGTCATGTCGCCCGCGGTCCCGGCCGAGCAGTTGAACCACGCCACGCGGGTCATGCCGACCGACCTCGAATGATTCGCGCCACGGCACAGGCGGCTCCGTATCCGTTGTCGATACCCACCACGGTGATCCCGTTGGCGCAGGTGGCGTGCATCGCCAGCAACGCCGTGACACCCTCGAGCCCGGAGCCGTAGCCGACACTCGTGGGAACGGCGATGACCGGTTTGCCACTGAGTCCGCCGATGACGCTGGCCAACGCGCCTTCCATGCCGGCCACCACCACGATGATGTCGGCGTCCATGACGTCGTCGACGCGATCGAGGAGACGATGAAGACCGGCCACACCGACGTCGGTGATGCGCGACGCGACGATGCCGTGGGCCCGCAAGGCGAGCAAGCACTCGTCGACCACCGGTACGTCGGCGGTGCCGGCCGAGATCACCAACACGTTGCCGTGATCGATGGGGGCCGGCGCGCGCCACAACATGGAACCGTTGGCGGTGTCGGCGACGCCGTGGGCTGCTTCGAGGGCCTTGCGCTGACCGTCGTCCGTACGGGTGACGAGGACGGCACCACGACCGTGGGCCAGCAGTTCACCCACGATGGAGACGCACTGCTCGGGTGACTTGCCGGGCCCGTACACCGCTTCCGGGGCACCTTGACGCAGGTGACGGTGGTGATCGACGAGCGTGTCGTCCACCTGTCGGAACGGCAGGCGCTTCAACTGTTCGACCGCGTCGTCGGGCGCGATGCGACCCGCGGAGACGTCGTCGAGGAGGGCCCGCAAGAGTTCCTGATCCACGTAATCATCCTGCCACTTGAGGTCCCGAGCCGTAGCCTTGACCGTCGTGAACAGTGCGCGAACCTCCACGACCACTTCCGGGCCCGCCCTGAAGGTCGGATTCTTCGGTCCGTTCGGCACCTTCACCGAGCAGGCGGTTCGCTCGCAGGCCGATTTGGGTGCCGGTGAGCTGGTGGCGTTCCGAACGGTTCCCGACGTTCTGGACGCGGTGGCCTCCGGTGACGTGGAGTTCGGCGTCGTGCCCATCGAGAACTCCATCGAGGGAACCGTCAACTTCACCCAGGACGCGTTGTCGTTCGACTACGAGTTGTTGATCCAACGCGAGATCGTGTTGAACATCGAGCACTGCTTGCTCGCCTTGCCCGGCACCAAGTTGTCCGACATCACGACGGTTCTCTCCATCCCCGTGGCCACCGCTCAGTGCCACCGGTATCTGCGCGAGAAACTTCCCGACGCCGAGGTGCGCGCGGCCAACAGCACGGCCGACGCGGCGCGCACCGTGTCGGCCGACAAGATGGTGGGTGCCGCGGCCATCGCGCCGTGCAACGCCGCGAGTCTGTACGGACTCGACGTGGTGGCGTCGAACATCGAGGATCATTCGGGCAATCAGACCCGCTTCGTGGTGGTCGGTCGAACGGGAATCCCCGCGCCCACCGGACACGACGTGACGGGAATCGTGGTGTACCAGCGCGCCGACGAACCGGGCAGCCTCATCTCCATCCTGCAGGAGTTCGCCGCGCGTCGCGTGAACATCACCAACCTGTTGTCGCGTCCCACCAAGAACGGCGGGCTCGGCGACTATTGCTTCGTCATGTATCTGGACGGACACATCGGCGACGAGTTGGTGGCCGATGCGTTGCGGGCCTTGCACGCCAAGCAGGGTGCGGTGAAGTTCCTCGGTTCGTATCCGGCCGCCGGTGAACACGCGCATTCGGCGCGGGAGCACGCCGACGCCCGTTGGCAACAGGCCGACGACTGGGTGGAACGACTTCGCGACTCCATCCGCTGAGGGCGGTCGTCCCGCGCATCTAGTGTGCGGGCATGGGAGACAACAACGAAGTCGCCGTGGTGACCGGGGCCAACTCGGGAATCGGTCGCGCCACCGCCATTCATCTGGCCCGCAACGGGTACACCGTGTTCGGAACCGCCCGCGGGCTGGAAAAGGCCAGGAAGGCCGATTCGATGGCCGCCGAAGCGGGCGTTCAGTTGCAGTGGGTGGAAATGGACGTGGCCGATGACGCCAGCACCAGTGCGGGGTTGGCCGAGGTTCTCGAACGGGCCGGTCGCGTCGACGTACTGGTGAACAACGCGGGCGTGGGTGGCAATGCGGTGGTGGAGGAGTGTCCGCCGTCGTTGTACCACGAGGTGATGAACGTGAACCTCTACGGCGTGGTGCGTTGCGTGCAGGCCGTGTTGCCACACATGCGCGAGCGCGGGTCCGGGACGATCGTCAACATCTCGTCGGTGGTGGGTCGGTTCGCCGCGCTGGCCCAGGCGCCGTACGTGGCGTCGAAGTGGGCGTTGGAAGCCATGTCGGAGGGGCTGGCCCAGGAGGTGGCTCCGTTCGGCATCCGCGTGGCGATGGTGGAGCCCGGCATCACCAAGTCGGCGATCTTCGCCAAGAACATCGACGCGCCGAATTCGAGTGGCGCGTACGAAGCGCACTACCGCCGCATGTTCCAG
This sequence comes from Acidimicrobiales bacterium, assembly GCA_030833305.1. Lineage (GTDB taxonomy): Bacteria > Actinomycetota > Acidimicrobiia > Acidimicrobiales > Ilumatobacteraceae > Casp-actino8. The sequence goes on from JAURHL010000179.1 coordinate 2,557, forward strand.
TTCTACGCGGCGGGCATGGCGCAGGCCACGGATCCTTTCGAAGTGGGAGCGGTGGTGTTGAACGCCATTCGTACCTCCGAACCTCGGCTGCGTTACCCGGTGTCGTGGGGCGGACCGGAACTGTTGGCGAACCGTCCCTTGGTGAGCGACGCCGACTGGGTGGCTCTGGGTGCGATCGAGAGCGACGCCGAGTACACGGCCGAGTTCGAACGCCTTTTCGGGGTGCGCATCGCCACCTGACGGCCGACGTCGTCGGCTGGCTAACCTCGAGGACGGAACGGTGGCAGAGCGGACAAATGCAGCCGCCTTGAAAGCGGCCGGCTCACAAGGCCCGGGGGTTCGAATCCCTCCCGTTCCGCCAGTGCCAACGGGGAAGTCATCACACAACAAGGGGGAGTCATGGCCACAACGGTGGGTCAGTACTGCATCAACGTCACCGACATCCAGCGATCGGAGTGGTTCTACACCGAGATCATCGGGCTGAAGGTCCAGTCCCGCACCCAGATCCCGGGCGTGGACGAGATCGTGTTGGCGGCCGACGTGGGCGGGGGTCGTCTGCAGTTGGCCCAGCACCTGGAGCGCAGCGGAGCCATCGAGCACGGCACGGCTCTGTGGAAGATCTACATGAACGTGGACGACTGCCAGGACGTGCACGACCGTGCGGTGGCGGCGGGGTTCACCTCGACGATGGCACCGGCGCGACTGGATCGTTGGCCGGTCACGGTGGCCTTCATCCTCGACCCCGACGGGTACTCGGTGGAGTTGTTGCAGCGCCACGAAGGGGCCGTGGTCAACGGAGCGCAGTGAGGCGAGTGCCTGTACACTCGCCATCTCATTGGAGAGGTGCCGGAGCACGGTTGAACGGGACGTCCTGCTAAGACGTTGACCGCCTAAAAGCGGTCCGTGGGTTCAAATCCCACCCTCTCCGCCAGTTGTGATTGTCCCCCGCCGTCCCATCCTTTGGGATCGTGCAGCGGTCATTCTTGGGTGCTCATTTCCCCGAGCGTGACGGTCCCTATCCGCTTGGGACGATCAGCACGTATGTCTGACCGCTACGCGATCCCAATGGAAGGGGGTAGGGGTCAGGCGGAGAGGGCGTGCACGCTGGTGATGCCCGGCGCGTCGCGCAACTGCTGCAGCACCTCGGCCGGCACCGGTCCCGACGGCGCGATCACCATCAACGCCGAACCGGCCGCGGCCGCACGACCCACGTCCATGTCGCTGATGTTCACGCCGGCGTTGCCGAGCAACGTGCCCACCAAGCCGATCACACCGGGGCGATCGTCGTTGCGCACCACCAGCATGTTGTCGGCCGGCGGCACGTCGGTCGCATGATCCTCGATCATCACCAAGCGAGCCTCGCCGTGCCGGCCGATCAAGGTCGCGGCGATGCTGTGACCGTCGGCCCGCAACGTCACCAGGTTCACGTAATTGTGGGAATCGCGTACGGAGGTCTCACGAACCTCCACACCGGCGTTCTT
>JAURHL010000017.1 GCA_030833305.1 Acidimicrobiales bacterium
ATAGTGCCGCGCCAACTTGTAACAGGTGTAGATGAACTCGTGCGCCATGGGAAGCCTCCGGTGGTCAAGGCTAGTGCCCGACCGTCGAGGCCTTCCTGCCCGCACGTGCAGACGGTCGACATCAACCCCTGGCGGGGCGTGGTTTGGTACGTTGCTTCGGTCCGTGTGCTTTTCGGCCGGACACCTTGAAGGAGGAACTCATGGAAATTTTCACCTCGGATGGTTTTCCGATCTTCGTGCGGTCGTTGCACGTTCTGGCCGGAATTGCCTGGATTGGTCTGTTGTATTACTTCAACTTCGTTCAGGTGCCAGGCCTTGCTGCCTATGGCGATGAGGGCAAGGCCCGCAACATCACCGTCACCCAGATCGCCACGCGCGCCCTGTGGTGGTTCCGCTGGGCCGCGGTTGTCACCCTGGTGCTTGGACTTCTTCTCATCGGAGTGACCAAGGACTACATGAAAGATTTCATGGGTGATGAGTCCGTGAATCTCTCAGCAAATGCGGCGATCTTCGTGGGCATGGTGCTCGGCATCACCATGGCAGCCAACGTGTGGATGGTCATCTGGAAGAACCAGAAGATCGTGCTGGCCAACGCCGCCAACGTTCTCGCCGGTGGCGAGGCCGATCCGGGTGCCGCGTCCGCGGGCCGTCGCGCGGTGCTGGCAAGCCGCCAGAACATGATCTTCTCGTTTTCCATGCTGTGGTTCATGGTGGGAGCGGCCCACTTTTACAATTCTCTGGGGTTTGCCGATAAAGAGAACGAGCTAGCGGCGGGCGGAGCTTGGATGTTCGTGATCATCTCGGTGGTCATCGGTGGGGTTCTCCAGTTGAACGCACTGGGCAAGTTGGGTGGCACCGCCAACACCAACAAGTTGTTGTGGCCCTACGAGAGTCACAAGAACGCCATGATCACCGGCGGAGTTCTGTTCGTGGTCCTCTACGTGCTCAGTGAGATCCTGCTGAAGGCTTGATCGCCCTCACCCGCATCTTCGGCGAACGAGAGAAGGACCGCCCCTCGGGGCGGTCCTTCTGCATGTCGACGGTGTGGGGAGTCAGGAAACGATGAGGGGGCTGTTCATGTTCCCATGTCCGGGGATCGTGCAGTAGATCGAATACTCGCCGGCTTCCAACGTGATCGTGCCTCGGTCAAAATCGCCCCGACTTCCCACGACCAGCTCCAGGTCACCGACCACCTTGTCGCCCTGACGCACCACCAGCACGTGCTTCACGCTGTCGTCGTTGGCCAGGAAGACGTCGATCTCGCCAGCGGGCGCGGTGTAGGTGTTGGCGTCCCAACGGATGGTGGGAACGGCCTTGACGACCAGATCGGCGTCGGTGGGGACCGAGTACTCGGGAGTGGTGGTGCCACCGCCGCCGCACGCGGAGAGCACGAGGGCAGTTCCGGCGACGACGCCGACGAGTGAACGCGAACGGGGGAAGGCGAATGACATGAACCGAATCTACAAGTAGGAACTTGCGAAAATCAAACCTCGGAGGAAACGAGCGGCCATCGGAGTTCAGTTCGCGGGACATAACACCGCAGGTGAGTGCATGGGGAGGGGTACAGTTTCCCCGTGTCCGAAACGCTGATCCCCCCGACTGACGCTCAGCCCGACTTCGGGGCCAACTCCTGGCTCGTGGAGGAGATGTACGAGCAGTTCCGCCTCGATCCGTCCTCGGTGGGCGAGTCGTGGCGCGAGTTCTTCTCGGACTACAAGTCGCTCACGTCGGGATCCCCGTCGGCGACCCCGGCCCCGGTCGCGGCCCCCGTGCCCGCCTCCAACGGGGCGGCGCCCGCCGCGGTCACACCGACGCCGACACCTGCCGCCACCCCCGACGCCGGCGAGCCGATCAAGGGTGCCGGTGTGGCCATCGTGGCCAACATGGAGCGCAGCCTCACCGTTCCGACCGCCACCAGCTTCCGCAACATCCCGGCCAAGTTGCTCGAGGTGAATCGTTCGGTCGTCAACGGCTACCGAAGCCGCACCGGTCAGAGCAAGGTGAGTTTCACCCACATCATCGGCTACGCGATCGTGCGCGCCATCGCCGACGCGGTGCCGCAGATGAACAACGCCTACCTCGAAGGCCCCGACGGCAAGCCGCGCATCGTGCGAAACGCCCACGTGAGCATGGGGCTGGCCGTCGACGTGGCCAAGTCCGACGGCAGTCGCAATCTGGTGGTGCCCGTGTTGCGTGACGCCGACACGTTGTCGTTCGCCGACTTCGTCGTGGCCTACGAGGACCTGGTGCGCAAGGTCAAGCAGAACAAGCTGCAGATCTCGGACTTTCAGGGTGCGACCATCAGCCTCACGAATCCGGGAACCATCGGCACCGTGCAGAGTGTCCCGCGTTTGATGCCCGGACAGGGCGTCATTGTCGGCGTCGGTTCCATCGATTACCCGGCCGAGTTCCAGGGTGCCGACGAGCGTGCGCTGGCCACCCTCGGCATCTCCAAGGTCATCACCGTCACGTCCACCTACGACCACCGCATCATCCAGGGTGCCGAGAGTGGCCTGTTCTTGAAGCGGGTGCACGAATTGTTGTTGGGCGAGCACGGCTTCTACGAGTCGGTGTTCCGCAGCCTCGGTGTTCCGTACGAAGCGGTGAAGTGGCGCGTCGACATCAACCCCATGGACAGCGAAGAGGCGATGCTGCACAAGCAGATGCAGGTCGCCACGCTCATTCGCGTGCACCGAGTGCGCGGACACCTCATCGCCGACATCGATCCGTTGCGCTGGAAGGAACCCAAACTCCCGGTGGAACTGGACCCCATCACCTATGGATTGTCCATCTGGGACCTCGACCGCGAGTTCCTCACCGGTGGCGTGGCCGGCACCACGAAGATGACGTTGGGTGATCTGCTCGGTGTCCTTCGCGACGCGTATTGCCGGACCATCGGCATCGAGTACATGCACATTCAGGACACCGACGAACAACGTTGGATCCAGTCGCACTTCGAGGGCGTGTCGTTCGAGCTTTCGAAGGACGAGAAACACCGGGTACTGGAGCGATTGAACGCCGCCGAAGCCTTCGAGAAGTTCCTCGCCACCAAGTACGTGGGCACCAAGCGCTTCGGACTGGAGGGTGCCGAGAGTGCCGTCCCGATCATGGACGAGATCCTGTCGCGCGCGGCGAATGCGGGCCTGGATTCGGCGGTGGTGGGTATGGCGCATCGCGGACGCTTGAACATCCTGGCCAATGTGATGGGCAAGAGTCTCGAACACATCTTCAAGGAGTTCGAGGGCTACGTCGATCCGTCGGCCGTGCAGGGATCGGGTGACGTGAAGTACCACCTCGGCGCCTCGGGCCATCATCAGAGTCCGGCCGGAAACGAGATCAAGATCGAACTCGCGGCGAACCCGAGCCACCTCGAAACGGTGGACCCGTTGGTGTTGGGCATGGTGCGCGCGCGCCAGGATCAGATCGAGCCGCCGGGTTCGTTCCCTGCCCTGCCCATCCTCATTCACGGCGACGCCGCGTTCGCCGGTCAGGGTCTGGTCGCCGAATGCCTCGGCATGAGCGACATCAACGGCTACCGCGTCGGCGGGACCATCCATCTCATCATCAACAACCAGATCGGCTTCACCACTTCACCGCAGTTCGCGCGTTCGTCGCTGTATTGCAGCGACGTGGCCAAAATGGTGCAGGCTCCGATCTTCCACGTGAACGGTGACGATCCCGAGGCGTGCGTACGTGTGGCGCGTTTGGCCTGGGAATACCGCCAGCGATTCCACAAGGACGTTGTTATCGACATGGTGTGCTACCGCCGCCACGGTCACAACGAAGGCGACGATCCCAGCTACACGCAGCCGCTCATGTACAAGGCCATCGCCGAGAAGCGCAGCGTGCGCAAACTGTACGTCGAGACCCTCGTGGGACGAGGCGACATCACGCTCGAAGAAGCCGAACAAGCCCTCGACGACTTCCAGCGCAAGTTGCAGGTCGCTCTGGATGACACGCGCGCTCACGCACCGGCTCCCACCAAGGTGGCCAAGCCGCCCAAGCCGGTCGGCGTTCTGCCACACGTGAACACGGGCGTGGAACGAGCGACCCTCGATCGGATCTTCGCCCAGCTCACCAACTATCCGGCCGATTTCACGCCCCATCCGAAGTTGGCCAAACAGTTCGAGGCTCGTGCCAAGGCCTACAACGAGCAGGGCGACATCGAATGGGCCACGGGTGAAGCATTGGCTTTCGGCTCGTTGGTTCTCGAGGGCTGCCCGGTGCGTTTGGCGGGCGAGGATTCGCGCCGCGGAACCTTCAGCCAGCGCCACGCCGCGCTCATCGACAACACCAACGAGCGCGTGTGGATCCCGCTGTCCGAACTGCCCGGGGCCGAGAAGTTCTGGGTGTACGACTCGTTGCTGTCCGAGTACGCCGCGGTCGGGTTCGAGTACGGATACGCCCACGCCAACCCCGAGGCCCTCGTGTTGTGGGAGGCGCAGTTCGGCGACTTCGTCAACGGAGCCCAGATCATCATCGACCAGTACATCGTGGCCGCCGAGGACAAGTGGAATCAGCACAACGCTCTGGTCATGTTGTTGCCGCACGGATACGAGGGTCAGGGCCCGGAACACAGCTCGGCGCGTATCGAGCGCTTCCTCACGCTGTGCGCCGAGGACAACATCCAAGTGGTGAACGCCACCACGGCCGCCCAGTATTTCCACGTTCTTCGTCGTCAGATGCACCGCGAGGTGCGCAAGCCGTTGGTGATCTTCACGCCCAAAGCCCCATTGCGCATGAAGGAATCGCGTTCGCGCATCAGCGAACTCGAACCCGGAACCTCGTTCCAGGAAGTTCTCGACGATCCGGCCGTCACCGATCGTGCGTCGGTCAAGCGCGTGGTGTTCTGTTCGGGCAAGGTGGCCTGGGACGCGATGGCCGAGCGAAACAAGCGCAACGCACCCGTGGCCGTCGTGCGCGTGGAGCAGCTGTATCCGTTCCCGATCGAACAGATGGCCGAGATCCTCGCCAAATACCCCAATGCCCGCGAGGTGGTGTGGTTGCAGGAGGAGCCGAGCAACATGGGCCCCTGGCACTTCGTCGAACACCGGTTGTGGCGCATCAAGGACCAGGGCTACGACCTGCGACGTGTGGCGCGCGTGGCCAGTGGTAGCCCGGCCACCGGCTCCAAGACCGTTCACGATCAGGAACTGGCCGACCTGATGGACGAGACGTTCCAGAATCTCTGAATGTTGCGCGCTCAGCGCAACGTCAATCCGAGCACCGACTCCAGATCCGTGATGGCCTGATCGGCACTCAGCACCTTGATGGTGAGCATGCCCATCGCTGCCGCTGGCTTCAGGTTGATCCCCAGATCGTCGAGGAAGACGCACTCGATGGGAGGCACGGCCAACATGTCGCAGGCGATCTCGTAGAAACGGGGCTCGGGCTTGCGCACGCCCACCTTGGAACTCTCGACGATGGCATCGAAGCGCTCCATGATGACGTCGATCTCGGCCTCGCGACTGTTGGCCGGTCGATCGGTGACGCCGTCTCCGCCCACCATGTTGTTGGTGAGACAGGCCGTCTTGTAGCCGGCGGCCTTCACGAGGTCGAGGGCCCGCACCATCTCCGGGCGGATGTCGCCCTTCAACATCGACAAGACATCGGCTCCGCGAATCGCGAATCCGAGCTTGGATGCCTCATCGGAGAAAGCGGTATCGAACTCGGTGGCCGAGATGTCGTTGCGTTCGAACCGAGCCCACGCATTGTGGTCCGGGTCGGTGGCGTTGATCCGCCGGATGGTGTCGGGGGGCACCCCGAGTCGGGCCTCCAGACGATTGAAAGCCTCGAACGGGCTGGTGAGGATCACCCCTCCGAAGTCCCACAGCACGGCCGAAATCGTGGTTGAACCAGTCACATCTCGATCGTAGGGCTATCCCCAGTGGCGAACCCTATTGGTGGTTGACTGGCAGGGTGCCCAGACATGTCATCGTCGACGGTTCGAACATCGCCACCGAGGGTCGTTCGAAGCCCAGCTTGAAGCAACTGAACGAAGCAGTGATGTCCTTCATGGCCGATCATCCCAAGGACGTCATCACGGTCATCGTGGATGCCACCTTCGGCCATCGCATCGACGCCAAGGAGACCAAGGCGTTCGACAAGGCGGTCGAGCACAACGAGTTGGTCACACCGCCGGCGGGAACCGTCGGTCGAGGCGATGGCTTCGTCCTGAGCATTGCTCAGAAGGTCGGTGCTTCCATTCTTTCGAACGACAGCTACCAAGAGTTCCATGGTCAGTATCCGTGGTTGTTCGACGAGGGCCGTCTGATCGGCGGCAAGCCGGTTCCGAACGTCGGCTGGGTGTTCGTGAATCGCACACCGGTGCGAGGGGACAAAAGCCGCCGCTCGATTCGAGACGCCGAAAAGGGTGGAAAGAAGGAATCCGCTCCCAAGGCGAAGGTCAGCGCCGCGGCGATGAAGCCGATGCCGGTGCCCAAGGCTCCGCCCCCGGGTGCCACGTTGCCGGCGAAAAAGACCGCTACGGCACCCACGGGCAGAACGGTGAACGAGGTTCTTCCGTTCATTCAGTTCGTCGAGAAGCACGGCGTCGGCTCGGTCGTCGATGGCGTCGTCGACAGTTACTCCTCGCATGGCGCCTATGTGGTCATCGGCGACGTGCGGGGCTACGTTCCATTGCGTTTGTACAGCAGCCCGCCACCGCGTTCGGCCCGTGAAGTGATGAAGTTGGGAGACACCATCACCCTCGAGGTGGTGGAGATCATTCCCGGCCGACGCAGTGTCGACCTGAAACCGACCACGCGAAAGGCCGCGCCGGCCAAGGCGTCGACGGCGAAGAAGTCGGTCGCTCCGAAGAAGACGGCGGCTCCGAAGAAAGCGGTGCCGAAAAAGTCGGTCGCCAAGAAGTCCGCGCCCGCCAAGAAGGCGACCCCGCGTCGTTCGTGACGCGACCACCCCCGATCGCCTACGGTTCAGTCGTGCGTCTGGCCACCTGGAACGTCAACTCTCTGCGCGCTCGCATGCCTCGAGTGGAGGAGTGGTTCGCCGACGTTCGTCCCGATGTCGTCTGCATGCAGGAGACCAAGCTCGCCGAGGACGCGTTTCCCCACGACTTTTTCGAGGCTCGCGGTTACGAGTCGATTCACCATGGCCAGGGTCAATGGAATGGCGTGGCCATCGTCAGTCGAGTGGGCCTCGACAAGCCGGTGCGGGGGTTCGCCGACGGACAGGAAGCCGATCCCGAGGCGCGGTTGGTGACCGCCACCTGTGCAGGCGTTCGCGTCAGTTCGGTGTACGTCCCCAATGGTCGTGAACTCGATCACGACCATTACCGCTACAAGTTGGCGTGGATGAAGCGATTGGTCGCCCATCTGGAGGCGAACGAGTCGTCGGCATCCGACGTCATCGTCACGGGGGACTTCAACATTGCGCCCGATGATCGCGACGTTCACGATCCGTCGAAGTACGTCGGGGCCACCCACGTCAGCGAGCCCGAACGTCGGGCCCTGCGGGAACTCGAACAGTGGGGGATGAGCGACGTCTTTCGCCGTCACCATGCCGACGAAAAGCTGTTCTCCTGGTGGGACTACCGCGCCGGGGCGTTCAACCAGGGTCATGGCATGCGCATCGACCTGGTGATGGCCACGGAGTCGGTGGCGACGAAGTGCCGATGGATCGCCGTCGATCGTCAAGCACGCAAAGGGGAAAAGCCCAGTGATCACGCGCCCGTGGTGGTGGACATAGATGTCTGAGGCGAGCTCATCCTCGTGGGCCGACCCCAAGGGTTCGGGGTCGGGTTCGGGAAACCCGTTGGATCTTCCCAAGCATCGGACCGTGATGTTCGAAGCATCGAATCCACGATTGCGGTTGGCGAACGCCACTCGCGCTCTGTTGCAACATTCGGCCACGTCAGTGGCGGATCCCGAAGTCTTCGCGCGTGCCGCCGAACTACTCGAACAGGCGACGGCTCTCATGGGCGCGGGTCCGCATGGTCGGAGCTACCACGCCAGTGCGGAAGGAGCCGTCGGTGGTGCGACCCACGGCTTCATCAGCCACAGTCCGGTCACGGGGCCGTTGAACGGTTTGGCTGGTCTCGTCGACATCGCCACCACCGAACACGAGGTGGTCGCCACGGTCACCTACGGCGACGCGTACGAGGGTCCGCCCGGCTGCTTGCACGGTGGATTGATCGCGGCGATCTTCGACGAGGTGTTGGGTTTCGCCCAAGCACTGTCGGGATCTCCGGGGATGACCGGACGACTCGAGGTGACCTATCGGTCGCCCACCCCGTTGCACCAACCATTGCGGGTGGTCGGTCGGTTCGACGGCCTGAACGGTCGCAAGATCATGACCTCGGGGACGATTCACGCCGGTGATCGTCTGTGTGCCGAGGCCATCGGCACGTTCATCACGGTGAAGGCGGCGACGTTCGCCGATCTCAATCGTCAGCGCGATCAGTCCGACGAGCCACGCCCCGACTGACCGCTTCCAGAATTCGGGTTCCGGCCCGGCGGGCGAGAAGCGGACCCACCCCGTCGATGTCGGCCAATTCGTCGACCGACGTCGGTCGACGCTCGGCGATGAGTGCCAACGTGGCGTCCGAGCACAAGAGGCTCGCCTCGACTTGAGCGGCGCGCCCGGCGGCGTTTCTCCACGCGTGCAATTCGCGCAGAACGGTGTCGTCCGACTGTGTCGACGATCGGCGTCGGTGATTGGCACGACGAAACTCCTCGGGCGGGGCCACACCGGGTTCGACGGCGTCGGCTCCCTCGATCAAGGGGCTTCGCGTTCGCGACCGATCACGGCGACGTCGAGCGTGGGTGAGCACCAGTTCGTCGGACGCACGGGTGATCGCGACATAGGCGAGTCGAACCTCCTCGGCGCGCTCGAGATCGCTCTTGGCCGATGAGTGGGGCATCAGGCCGACCTCGCATCCGGCCACCACCACGTGGTCCCACTCGCGACCCTTGGCCCCGTGGAACGTCAGAAGCTCCACGGCGTTGGCGTCGGGCATCACGTCGAAGGGTCGATTCGCCCTCACCCACGCCAAGAACGCGCGCCCGTCGCCGCCGCCACCTCGAAGGAATTCGTCGACCGCATCGGCCACCGCGCGGCGCGCGATGATGTCCTCGGCGTCGTCGTCATCGGATGGATCACGGGCATCGCGGGACCAGGTGGCGATTCGCGTGGCGCTGGGTAGGTCACCAACTTCCCGGGTTGCCCGTTGAATCGGATCGGCCGCGGCGGCACCGAGGATTCGAGCGGGAACACCACGTGCCTCGAGGGCGGCTCGTATGGGAGGGAGTTGGGCGTTGGTTCGAGCGAGCGCCGCGGTGGAATGCCACGTTCCACGTTCGCGACCGACGTCGAGGAGCATGTCGGCGATGCCATTCGCCTCGGCCGCTTCGTCGTCGAAGACGCGGATCCGAACAGCTGAACCGCGTCGCCGTGCCGATGTCAACACGGGTCTCTCCTCGCCACCGAGGTCGAGGGCATTGAGACCGGCGGCCACCACCTCGGGAGTGCAGCGGTAGTTGGTGCCGAGTCGCACCACCTCGATGCCGGGGAAACGGTTCTCCAGGTTCGTGAGAATGGTGGGGTCGCTGCCGTTGAACCCGTAAATGGACTGAGACGGGTCGCCGACCATCGTGAGTTGGTCGCGGTCTCCTCGCCACAATTCGAGGACCTCCAGTTGGAGCGGGTTGAGGTCCTGGGCCTCGTCGACGAACAAATGTCGGATGCGCCAACGAGCGATGGCGGCGAATTTCTCGTCGTGCTTCATGAGGTGGATGGTTTGCGACAACAGGTCGTCGAGATCGATGACACCGCGCTTGGCTTTGAGCTTCTCCAGCGCGGTCATCACGCGCATCACATCGGCCACGGGCGCCGCGCTCCGTCGACCAACGGCGGCGACGGTCGATGCGTATCGCGACGCGTCCACGTTGCGGGCCCGCGCCCAGTCGATGTCGGCTCCGAGCGCGGCGATGCTCGTTCCGTGTTTGGGGCCGATGACCTCGCCGATGAGTCGGCGTCGGTCGGACACGACCGTGGGGTGGGCGCGACCCTGTTGGTCCCAGTACTGGCGCAACATTGCGAGGGCGACGGAATGGAACGTTCCTGCGATGATTCCGTCACCCGTGCCGAGCGCACGAAGTCGACGGTGCAGCTCGGACGCGGCCTGGCGGGTGAACGTGAGCACGGCGACATGGGACGGTTCCGCGACACCGGCCAGACATTGGTGCGCCACCCGCCGGGTGAGGACCCGCGTCTTGCCGGAGCCGGCGCCGGCGATGATCGCCAACAACGGGGCTCCGGAGGTGACGGCCAGACGTTGATCGCCGTCGAGATCGGCCAGAAGATCGGCGCTCGTCGTTTCGCGCTCGTCGATCGCGGATACATCGGGGCTGTCGGACACCTCGCCATCGTAGGCGGTGGGTGCCGGACTACTCTCGGGCCATGGAACACGGGGAACCCCACCACCGCAAGCCTTCGATTCTCAACCCTTCCTTTCCCGAGAAGTTGCTCTTCGATGGTGAGGTCGTCAGTGTCGACTTGAAGCCCCATTGGTGGCACTTCGCTCAACCGGGTGGGGCCACCATCCTCACGGTGGCCCTCTGGCTGTTGTCGTTGGCCCGAGTCGACGGTGGTGTCGGGACCTTTCTGCACTGGGTGACCGGAGTCGGGGCGTTGTATTCCACTCTGTGGCTCGGGGTTCGATGGCTCCAGTGGCGAAGCACTCACTTCGTTGTCACCTCGGACCGCCTGATTTATCGCAGTGGCATCTTCGCCAAGCAGGGGATCGCCATTCCCTTGGAACGCGTCAACAACATCAACTTCCAACAGACCATCTTCGAGAAGCTGATTCGGGCCGGGGATCTGTTGATCGAATCGGGTGGCGAGGACGGACAGCAGCGGTTCTCCGATGTTCGCAAGCCCGATGAGGTTCAGCGGTTGATTCACGCCCAGATCGAGGAGAACGGTCGACCGGACTCGGTGGCCGGCTCGGTCACCGACGTGGCGACCCAGTTGGAGAAGCTCGAGGGTCTGCGCGATCGCGGCTCGATCAGTCCGGAAGAGTTCGAGCGGGAGAAGCGTCGACTGTTGGACTGAACGTCACGTTCGTCGACGAATCGCCACCACGCAACCACCGAATCCGCCCCCGGTCATGCGTGCCCCGAGAACACCGCGCTCGTTCATGACTTCCTCGACGGCCGCATCCATTCGGGGATTCGAGGTCTCGTAATCGCGAGCCAGCGATCGATGTGAATCGACCATGAGCCGACCGAACGCGGCGAGATCCCCGTCGTACAGGGCGTCCAGTGATGCCAGCACCCGCAGATTCTCGCTGACCACGTGTCGGGCTCGGCGACGCAGACGTTCGTCGGCAATTGAGTCGACGGCCGCCGGATCGGCGTCGCGCAGAGGTCCGATGAGTGCCTCGATCGCGCGACAGTCGGCGACTCGATCGGCGTACTCACTGCCCACGAGGGTTCGTCGAGCGACGAAGCGCACCATGACCTCCATCGTCTCCGGAATGGCAACGTGTCGAAACGAGAGGTCGCGACAATCGATGAAGGTGGCGTGGTCGGGTCGTCCGACCGCGATGCACAACTGGTCCATGATCCCGCAGGGGACGCCCGAGGCGGCGTGCTCGGCGCGTCGTGCCGCTTCGGCCATGGAGACGTCGTCCCATTCGCGCCCCGTGGATTCCCTGATGAAACGACCCACGGCGATCTCGAGGGCCGCACTCGACGACAGGCCCGAGCCGATGGGTAGGTCGGTGGAGACCCGTGCTCGAAACGCCGGAACTGCACCCGCCTCGCGCACCATCGCGGCGACGTAACGTCCCCACGCCGGGTTCAATCGTGCGGGGTTGGTCACATCGTTGGGGAAGACGGCGATGTCGGGGTCGTCGGCCGACTGGATCGTGATGGTGTCGCCCGGGACGAGTTCTCCTTCGACGACCGTGCGCTGTCCCAGGATCATGGGCAACACGTAGCCGCCCGTGTAGTCGGTGTGGTCACCGATGAGGTTGACGCGTCCGGGAGCCGAAACCCGCACGACCGTCATGTCAGGGTGAGAGTTGCGCTGAACCGTTCGAGGGCGTCGCGATCGAACGGCGCGCGCAGTGCCAGGTTGATCTGCTCGGCACCGGCGGCGACGTACTGCCCGATGCGATCGATGACTTCGGCGTCGGAGCCGGTAAGTACGCCCGGACGTACTCCGTCGGCCAACATTCCGAACTGCGCGCGCAAGCTTTCCTCGGTCCACGCGATGCCGACGTTGACGGTGCGTTTCACCGACTTGGGGTCGCGACCGACCCGTACGCAGTGTTCGGTGAGCACGGCGCTCTTGTGCGCGAAGGCCTCGGGTGAGACGAAGGGAACGTTCCAGCCGTCGGCGTATCGAGCGGCGATGTTGAGGGTGCGCTTCTCGCCACCTCCACCGACCCAGATCGGCAGACGTCTCTGCACGGGGCGCGGTTCGTTGCGGGCACCCTTCATGGAGAACCACTCGCCGTCGAAATCGGTCACGTCGTCGTGCAGAAGTCCGCGCACGCACTGAATGGATTCCTCCAATTGGTCCATTCGGGTTTTCACACCGGGGAAGGGGATCCCGTAGGCGTCGTACTCGACGACGGCCCAACCGGCACCGAGACCGAGATCGGCGCGCCCGCCACTGACGTGGTCGATGGCGGTGATCATCTTGGCCAGCACCGCCGGGTGCCGATACCCGACGGAATAGACGAGCGAACCGACGCGCACCTTCTTCGTGGCGGTGGCCAACGCGGTGTGCATGGCGACGGCTTCGTAGCAGGCCGCATCATCGGGTTTGCCAGTGGCCCCGTAGAAGTGGTCCCAGATCGAGATCCAATCGAAACCCAGTTCCTCGATGCGTTGCCAGAGTGGCTGCAAGACGTCGTACGACGTGTGCTGCAGTCCGGTGTGGACACCGAAGCGGACGTTGGGGAACATTCCGGAAGTCATGGCTCAAAGGTAGTACGGAGCCACGGGGTAGTGTCGTTCCATGCCCAGAGCGACCGTGCCGGCCAACATCGGAACCATCGAGATCGAATACGAAACCTTCGGATCGACATCGGATCCGACGTTGCTGTTGGTGATGGGTTTCACCGCCCAGATGATCGCGTGGTCCGACGATTTCTGTCGCGCATTGGCCGACCTCGGGCTGCACGTGGTGCGCTTCGACAACCGTGATTGCGGCCTGTCGTCGAAGCTCGACGGCGTCATGGTGGATCCCGGCCCCGTCATGGCCGCGGTGTTCGCCAACGAGCCGGCCCCGCCGGTGCCGTACACGCTCTCCGACATGGCACGCGATGCCATCGGCCTGCTCGATCATCTCGCGGTCGACTCCGCGCACATCGTCGGAGCCTCGATGGGAGGCATGATCGTGCAGCACATGGCGATCGAGCACCCCTCGCGCGTGCGGTCGCTGACGTCGATCATGTCCATGACCGGTGAGCCGGAGTACGGATCGCCCACTCCCGAGGCGGCCGAAGCGCTGTTGGCCCCGCCCGAGACCGAGCGACAGGCCTACATCGACGCCAGTCCGAAATACGGCGTGTGGCAGTCCAAGCGCTACTTCGACGAGACGAAGGTGAAGGCCGATGCCGCTCGTTCGTACGACCGCTGCTTCTACCCCGAGGGCTCGGCCCGCCAACTGGCTGCCATCTACGCCAGCGGACGTCGTCACGAGGCGCTGGCGAAACTGACCGTTCCGACGCTCGTCATCCACGGCACGGACGACACGCTCATCCCGCCCAGTGGTGGGCGCCGCACCCACGAATTGGTTCCCGGTTCCACCATGCTCATGATCGCCGACATGGGCCACGACATTCCCGAGCCGATCCAGCCGATGGTGGTGTCGGCAATCCATTCCCACGTGCGACTTGCCGAGTGGCGCCGCGCGACGGGCCGCTGAATACGATCATCCGAGTGTCGGCATCGTCGGCCAACACTTCGACGTCGACCGTGTCGACCAGAGACCGAGGAGAATGAACATGTCCGGACCGCTAACTGGTTACCGAGTCATCGAGATCGCCGGAATCGGACCCGGTCCGTTCGCGGCGATGATGCTGTCCGACATGGGCGCCGAGGTGATTCGCGTCGAGCGCAGCCAGGCGGTGCGCGGTCCGGCACCCGACACGCCGGGCTTCGACATCCTGCAGCGCGGTCGTCGCAACATCGCCATCGATCTGAAAAACCCCGAGGGCGTGGAGACGTTGTTGAAGTTGGTGGAGTCCGCCGACGCGTTGATCGAGGGCTTCCGTCCCGGTGTGATGGAGCGTCTGGGGGTCGGGCCCGACGTGTGCCTGGCGCGCAACCCGCGCTTGGTGTTCGGGCGCATGACCGGGTGGGGGCAGACGGGCATGTACGCCAACGCGGCGGGCCACGACATCAACTACATCTCGTTGGCCGGTGCGCTGGCTCACTTCGGGCGCGCCGGCGAGGGTCCGGTTCCTCCGATGAACATGGTGGGAGATTTCGGTGGCGGGGGCATGTTCCTCGCCTTCGGCGTGGTGTGCGGGTTGTTGGAGGCGGTCAAGAGCGGCAAGGGCCAGGTGGTGGACGCGGCCATGGTCGACGGCACCGCGGTCTTGATGACCATGTTCTGGGCCTTCTCGCAGATGGGCGTGCACGACGAGAACGCTCGTGGAACCAACCTGCTCGACACCGGGGCGCACTTCTACGACGCCTACGAGTGCAAGGACGGGAAGTACATCTCGATCGGATCCATCGAGACCCAGTTCTACGCCGAACTGTTGAAGCTCACGGGTCTCGAGGGCGACCCCGAATTCGCCAAGCAGATGGACAAGTCGCAATGGCCCCGTCTGAAGAAGCGCATCGCCGAGGTGTTCAAGTCGAAGACCCGTGACGAGTGGTGCTCGATCATGGAAGCCACCGACGTGTGCTTCGCGCCGGTTCTCACCATGAGCGAGGCCGCGGCGCATCCGCACAACGTGGAGCGCAAGATGATCATCGACGTCGCCGGCATCAAGCAGCCCGCGCCCGCCCCACGTTTCTCGCGCACGGTTCCGGTGGTGGCGTCGGCCCCGGCGCATCCCGGTCAGCATTCGCGCGAGATCCTGGAATCGTGGGGCTTTCCCGCCACCGAGGTGGAGCGACTGCTCTCCTCGGGTGCGGTGGTCGACGCGTGAGCACGCTTCTCTGCTTCCACGCTCACCCCGATGACGAGTCGATCGCCACCGGCGGCACCAGCCCGGTCGCGAACGGGCATCGCGTGGTGTTGGTGATCGCCACCGATGGGCGCCATGGTGAGATTCCGCCCGACCTGATGTCGGGAGAGACTCTGGCCGACCGGCGACGTCTCGAGACCGAGCGTTCGGCCGAGGCCCTCGGCGTTCACGCGGTTCATTGGCTCGGGTACAACGACAGCGGCATGACCGGCTGGCCCCAGAACGAGGAGCCCGGTGCCTTCGTGCGTGCGGACGTGAACCAAGCGGCCGAGCGATTGGCCCGAATTCTGCGCGACGAGAAGGTCGACGTGATGACGTGTTACGACTGGCACGGCGGCTACGGGCATCCCGATCACATCCAGGTGCATCGAGTGGGGCATCGCGCGGCCGAACTGCACGGGAGCGTGCGACTGTTCGAGAGCACCATGAACCGCACGCGTATGGTCGCCATGATGAAGGAGAACCCCGATCGTCCCGAAGACTGGGATCCCGAGGGTCCGGCCGACGACGGCAATCCGTTCGGATCCACGGAGGACGAGATCACGATGGCCGTCGACGTGTCGGCGTTCATCGATCAGAAACGACGCTCTATCATGTGCCACGCGAGCCAGATCACCGACAGCGGATTCTTCATGCAGATGCCGCCGGAGATCTTCGCCATCGCGTTCGGCACGGAGTGGTTCATCGAGCCCGGTGCGCCGTGCGGAGCAAAGCCGGGGTGGTTGTTGTGACACGCGTGTATCTGGTTCGTCATGGTCGAGCCGCGGCCGGATGGGACACGGATCCGGATCCGGGCCTCGATGACGAGGGTCGCCGACAGGCCGCCGCCACCGCCGACGCGTTGTCGATCCTTCCCGACATGCCGTTGGTGTCCAGCCCGTTGCGTCGTTGCCGGGAGACGGCCGCGTTCTTGTCGGCGAAGTGGAAGTACGACCCGGTGACGATCCAGCCGTTGGTCGCCGAGATCCCCTCGCCCGAGGGCGTTCCGCTCGGAGAGCGAGTCGATTGGTTGCGCACGGCGATGGCGGGCACGTGGGTCGATCTTGGCCCTCGCTATGCGTCGTTCCGCGACGAAGTGGTGGGGTACGTGACCGGCTTGAGTCGGGACACCGTGATCTTCAGCCATTTCATCGCCATCAACGCGATCATCGGTGCGTGTCGTGGTGACGATCGTCTGGTGATCGCGAGTCTCGACAACGCATCGGTGACCATCGTCGACGTCGACTCGGACGGACATCCGTCATTGGCGCGCGCGGGTCGACAGGCCGACACGCTGATTCGCTGATCGGGATGCCGACATGCTGATTCGCTGATCGGGCAGAATGTGGTCATGTCGTCGTTGCCCGTTCGGTTCGTTCGTCGGTTGGCGCCTGTGGTCGTCATGGTGACGGTCGTCGTCGCATGTGGCGGCGATGGCGGTGGATCGGACACCCTGGCTCCCTTGCCCACGAAGGCGCCCACCACGACGGCATCCTCGCTGGCACCGATGGTGACCACCACCGGTGTGCCCGTTTCGACGACCTCCTCCGTTGTCGGAACCACCACCACCGTGCCAGCAGCCGCCAAGTTGGTGTTGCGCGGTGACTCGTTGGGCGATGTGCGATTCGGCGTGGATGCCGAGGGTGCCATCACGTACGTCGAGACTCTGCTGGGTGCGCCGGACAGTGACAGCGGATACGTGGACGCGGCCTCGGAGTTCGGGTTGTGCCCGGGGGAGCAGGTGCGCGGAGTGCAGTGGGGCGACCTGCTGTTGCTCTTCGGGGACGAGAGCGAGGTGGCCTCGGGTCGCCTGCACTTTTACGGCTGGCGATACGGACCGGTCGGCTCATCCATGCCCGAGCCGGTCGGTCCGGCGACCGAGGGAGGAATCACGCTCGGAGCGACGGTGAACGAGGTGTTGGAGGTCCACCCCGACGCCGACGTGTTCAACGACGACGTGTTCGGGGCTGGTTTCGACATCGACTCGGGGACTCGGGGCTTGGTGTCGGGGTCGCTGTCGAACGATGCGCCCAACGGCGTCACTCTGGCTCTGTTCGGCGGCGTGACGTGTGGCGAGTGGGTCAGCGGCATCTAGGTGGTGCGCACGCGGGTCATCTAAGGTCTCGGGAATCATGAACGCGTTGATGTTGGTGGACCTGCACAAGTCGTGGGCGTGGTACGTGATCATCGCGAACGGCCTGGCCGGCTTTTGGTCGCTCGGGGCTCACAGGTTCGAGTCGTTGCGCACCCGGGCGCTGTGGTGGTTCACACTGCTGGCCCAGCTGACGATGTTCGTGCAGGTGACGCTGGGCGTGATCGTGGTGAACAAGTACAAGATCGAGTTCCCGCAGTTCCACGCGTTCTACGGATTCGTCGGGATCATCGCGGTGGCGATCATCTATTCGTACCGGAACCAGATGAAGCACCGGCTGTACTTGTTGTACGGGTTCGGGGGCTTGTTCATCATGGGGCTGGGCATCCGAGCCCTCCTCGTCGGCCAAGTCTCCTAACCAAAATGCGACAATTTGTCGCTTTGTGTACACGAGCCATGTACACAAAGCGACAAATTGTCGCATTTTGGTAACTAGAGGGCGGCAGCGAGGGAGTCCAGCTGCGCGGTCAGCTTCGCGGGCAACTTCGGCCCGAACTGCGCGTAGTGGTCCTTGATCTGCGGCAGCGCCGACTTCCAGCCGTCCGCGTCCACCTTCAGTAGTTCGTCGAGATCGTCCTTGCTCACGTCGAGCCCGTTCAGGTCGAGCGAACCAGCCGCGGGCAGCAGTCCGATGGGGGTCTTCACCGCGTCCACCGAGCCGTTCACGCGTTCGAACACCCACTTCAGCACACGACTGTTCTCGCCGTATCCCGGCCACAAGAAGCGACCGTCCTCGTCGCGACGGAACCAGTTCACGAAGAAGATCTGGGGCAACTTCGACGCGTCGGCCTTGGCACCCACCGACAACCAGTGAGCGAAGTAGTCGGCCATGTTGTAGCCACAGAAGGGCAACATCGCCATGGGGTCGAAGCGCAGGTTGCCGACGGCACCTTGCTGGGCCGCAGTGGTTTCCGAGGCCATGATCGAGCCCAGGAACACGCCGTGCTCCCAGTCGAACGCCTGTGTCACCAGCGGAACGGTGGTGCGACGGCGACCGCCGAACAGGATCGCCGAGATCGGCACGCCGGCGGGGTCCTGCCACTCGGGAGCGGCCGACGGGCACTGCGATGCCGGAGCGGTGAAGCGGGCGTTCGGGTGCGCGGCTTTGGCGCCGGTTTCTTTGGCGATCTGGGGCGTCCAGTCCTTGCCTTGCCAGTCGATCAAATGGTCGGGCAATTTGCCGGTGTCTTTTTCCATGCCCTCCCACCACACGTCGCCGTCGGGCGTCAGTGCGGTGTTCGTGAAGATGCTGTTGCCCCACAACGTGTGCATGGCGTTGGCGTTGGTGTCGTAGCCGGTGCCGGGGGCCACGCCGAAGAATCCGGCCTCGGGGTTGATCGCGTACAGGCGACCGTCCTGGCCGAACTTCATCCAGCAGATGTCGTCGCCGATGGTCTCGGCCTTCCAGCCCGGAATGGTGGGAACCAACATCGCGAGGTTGGTCTTGCCGCACGCCGACGGGAACGCCGCCGCGATGTACTTCGCCTCGCCGGCGGGATTGGTGAGCTTCAAGATGAGCATGTGCTCGGCCAACCAACCGTCGTCGCGGGCCATCACCGAAGCGATGCGCAACGCGAAACACTTCTTGCCCAGCAGGGCGTTCCCACCGTAACCCGAGCCGTACGACCAGATCTCGCGGGTCTCGGGGAAGTGCACGATGTACTTGTTGTCGGGGTTGCAGGGCCACGCCGAGTCCTTCTGGCCCGGCTGCAGGGGAGCGCCCACCGAGTGCAGGCACGGCACCCACTGGCCGTCGCCCAACACGTCGAGCGCACCCTGCCCCATGCGGGTCATGAT
>JAURHL010000180.1 GCA_030833305.1 Acidimicrobiales bacterium
ACGACGGAAACCCCTCGTTGGTGCGCGTGCACAGCGAATGCCTCACCGGTGATGTGTTCAGCAGCCGTCGCTGCGACTGTGGTCCGCAGTTGAACTCGGCCATGGCCCTCATCGCCAAGGAGGGGCGTGGCGTGGTGGTGTACCTGCGCGGACACGAGGGACGCGGCATCGGCATCGGCCACAAGATCCGCGCGTACTCGCTGCAGGACGGCGGCCTCGACACCGTCGACGCCAACACCGAACTGGGACTGCCCGTGGACAGTCGCGAATACGGAATCGGTGCGCAGATCCTGGCCGACTTGGGTGCGAACAAGTTGCGCCTCATCACCAACAATCCCGCCAAGTACGGCGGCCTCGAGGGTTACGGTCTGGAGATCATCGAGCGGGTGGCGCTGAACCCCTTGCCCACCGAGGAGAACCTGAAGTACCTGCAGACCAAGCGCGACCGCATGGGACACTTGTTGGACCTTCCCGAGGCGTCCGCCTGATCCGCACTCGAATCACCCGCACGACATCACCAGCACCTCATCACGGAGATCATCATGACCAGAATCCAAAGTAGCCAGACCATGCCGGAGTCCTTCGACGGATCGGCATTGTCCATCGGGATCGTGTGCGCGCGGTTCAACGATCACATCGTCACCGAGTTGTTGGCGGGTGCGCGTCGGGGCCTCGACCGCTGTCGGGTGAAGGAGGCCAACATCGACGTGGTGTGGGTGCCCGGCGCGTTCGAGATTCCGTTGGCTGCCATCACCATGGCCGGCTCGGGCAACTACGACGCCATCATCACCCTGGGCACCGTCATCCGTGGCGACACCGCGCACTTCGAGTTCGTGGCCGGCGAGTGCGCGCGCGGCATTCAGAACGCGCAGTTGGAGACCGGCATCCCGGTGATGTTCGGAGTGCTCACCGTGGACACCAACCAGCAGGCGATCGATCGCTCGGGCCCCGGCATCGACAACAAGGGCGACGAAGCCGCCGTGGGCGCGGTGGAGATGGGGTTGTTGATCAACGCCATCGAGGCCACCTATCCCCCGGCCTGACCGCTCTCGCACCATCGGCTCCCACCCCGAATCGGTGTGACGCGACGACGTCACACCGGCGAGAGCCGATGAGAAACTGAGGAGATCATGGGTCCGATACTGGCCATCCTCGTCGCGGTTGCGAGTTCCCTGACCGCCCCTTCCGTCGCGGTGAACGACCCCGCCACCACCGCCGGACGCGTGGAGGTGCTGATGTTCCAGACACCATTGACCAGCTTCGTGAGCACGTCACGTTCTCCGCGCGGTGTGGATGAATCCCTCGACTGGAGCACCGACCAGTGCTCGGCACCCCTCGTCGGCAGCACCGGTCGTTCTTTCGACTTCACCGCCGCGTGCCTACGCCACGACTTCGGATATCGCAACTACAAGTTGCTCGACCAACGCTTCAACTGTCCGAACCGACCGACCAACGGCACGTGCGCCGACGGAACCTGGAACTACGGCCGCTGGTGGAACGCGTCGAATCGCGCGCGTCTCGACGCGCAGTTCAAGAAGGATCTGTTCGGGCATTGCGCGTCGCGGCCGGTGTGGGACCGCCCCACCTGTCGCGCCTGGGCCACCACCTTCCACAAAGCGGTGCGAGCCTTCGGCGGCCCCTGACGCACGCTACGGCAGTACCACGAGTCGGTACAGGATCGCATCCGTCGGTTCGTCGCCGTCGCGACACCCGCACTCGATGCGTTCCGCCTCCACGAAACCGGCGCGTTCGGCGGTGCGACGCGAGGCCGTGTTGCCCTCGGCGATGCGCGCGGTGAGCGCACGTACGGATGAGTCGTTGGCGAGCGATTCGGCCACCAGTGACACGGCCGACGCCATCACACGCATGCCTCGTCCTCTCGGTGCCAGCCAGTAACCGATCTCGGCGTCACCAATCTCGTTCACGCCGTGCACGCCGATGACCCCGATCGGATCACCGTCGTTCTCGATCACCCAACGCTGCCGTTCGAGTTCCGGGTGCTCCACGAAATGCCGCGCGTGATCGCGCGTGTACGGGCGCGGCACCAGGGTCCACCGCTGAATCTCGGGGTCCTGGCAGGCCTCGGTGATCCAATCGATGTCGGATTCGAGAAAGGTCTCGCGCAGCACCACCATGCGTGAATGGTGCCCTACCAGTTCGGAAGATCCAAGTGATTTACGCCGTGCACCCGGCACAGCAATTCGTGCAGGATGCGTGCCGTGGCGCCCCACACCGTCTCGTCGTCCAGGTGGAAGAAGAACATGGGGCGCTCACCGTCGTCGGCGGCCGGCACCGACCACCACTCCCACGAGAACGTGTCGGGTCGCACGAGTTCGCGCAACGGCACCCAGAACGCCCGCTCCACCTCGTCGTTGCTGATGGTCAGCGACGGACGTTCGACCACCGATCCCACCACCGGCACGATGTAACTGCGACTCACGAACGTCGACAACGGCGACAAAGTTCCGTGAACCTCCACCACGTCGGGGTGCACGCCCACTTCCTCGTGGGTCTCGCGTCGCGCGGCCTCGATGATGCTCTCGCCAGCATCCACCCGACCACCGGGGAAGCTGATCTCGCCACGATGGTTCGTGAGATTCGACGAGCGTCGTGTCAGCAGGATCTCGGCTCCGGAGTCGGACTCGGATTCGGCCAACAACATCAACACCGCCGACACCTTCTCGTCGGGTCGCGGTTGCTTGACCGACGACGCACCCGCGCGCAACGCGCGCAGCACCGCGGTCAGCGAGAAGTCGGCGTCGCGATCGCGCCACAACGGGTCGCCCGCGGAACGCGAGGCCGGAGGAACGGGGATCGACTGTGGACCACCGGGTCGACGCGCGGTCACGATGATCGACGCATCACGACGACGAAGGGTCAGGCGACCGTCGTGGGCTTCCAGCCCGACGCCTGCAGTTGCTGCAACACCTCGGCCAAACCGGCGGTCTTCATGGACGTGAGCACCTTGCCCGGCGTCTGCTCGCCGCGTTCCCACTCTTCCCACGCGGCGATGATCTTGGCCAGGTCGGGGGCGGGTCGTTCGAAGTCGGATGCCATGGGATCAGTCTACGAGCGCGACGTCGAGGTGGCTCAGGCGGAGTCGTCGTTCGATTTCTTCATCCGGGCGCGCGCACGACCGGCCAACGTGCCCACGGTGCGTCCGGCCAGTCGACCGATCTCGTCGGCGCGCCCATCGGGTCGTTGCGACAAATCGGTGACGCCCTTCTTGGTGGGCGCGCTGTAATCCGTGCGAGCCACCACCACGACGAACACCACCACCACGAGGATCTGCACGAGTCGGGTGTTGGTCTCGAGGCCGGGCAACGCGCAGGCCGCCAACGCGATGACGACGAGGACGTAATCGAGGATGCGGTGCGTGCGACGACCCACCTTGCGGAAAGCCGCCAAGGGCGCGTCGGCCACCGCGGCATTGATCACGATTAGTGCGCCCAACGCCGTGGGCACCAACGGGTCGACGCTCTGCAGACCACTGGCCACCAACGCTCCGCCCACCACGTATTCGGCGGCTTGGTGCAACCAGAACGCTCGCTTGCCCTCGGCCACCATGACGCGAACACTAACGAGACGCGCACCGTGCGCGGGGAAAGCAAAGGCCCCGGGGCGAACCCCGGGGCCTTCGATCACTCGTGAGGAGAGTGGGTCACATCATTCCGGGCATTCCGCCCATGCCACCCATTCCGCCGGGCATGCCGCCGCCAGCGCCACCGTTCTTCTCGGGCTTGTCGGCCACGAGGCATTCGGTGGTGAGCACCAGAGCCGCGATGGAACCCGCGTTCTGCAACGCGGCGCGGGTGACCTTGGCGGGGTCGATGATGCCGGCCTTGACGAGGTCGATGTACTCACCCGTCGCGGCGTTCAGGCCCATCGCGCCCGTTTCACCTTCCACGCGCTGCACCACGAGGGCGCCTTCCATGCCGGCGTTGTCGGCGATGTTGCGGGCCGGAGCGTCGAGGGCTTCCCACACGGTGCGCGCACCGGTGGCCTCGTCGCCGGTCAGCGACT
>JAURHL010000181.1 GCA_030833305.1 Acidimicrobiales bacterium
CTACCCCAGCATCGGCGAATACCCCTCGCCGGGCTCAGTTCGGTGCGTAACGCACCATCCGTCGATCGCGTGCGAAACCGTACAGGGTGATGCCCGCCCGATGAGCGGTCTGCACGGCCAACGACGTTGGTGCACTCACCGAGACCACCGTGCCGAAACCGGCGGCCCACGCTTTCTGCACCATCTCGAAACTGGCACGACCGGACACGAACAAGCCGAGCTCGTGTGCGGGCAGTCGCTTCTCCAACAACAACGCCCCCACCACCTTGTCGACCGCATTGTGGCGCCCCACGTCCTCACGAACCATGGACACGACACCATCGGCGTCGAACACCGCCGCGGCATGCACGGCACCGGTGGAGACGAACAATGGTTGGTCTCCGAGCACTCGCGAGGGAATCCCGACGACGACCGCCGGATCCATGTCGACCACTCGATCGGCGGGCAATGGCTGAAGGCGTCGCGTCAACTCGTCGATGTTCTCCGTACCGCACAGTCCGCAACTGGACGATGTGGTGCTCAAACGGGGCGTGGGAACGGGAGCACGCCCCGAGGTCTCGACCGTCACCACGTTGAACTCGCTCGCCAACGCGGATCCATTGGCGCAATAGCGAACTCCGGTCACCGCAGCTCCGCCCAACAGACCGTCACCATGGCAGAAGCCCACCGCCAACTCGTAGTCGTTGCCCGGCGTACGCATGGTGGTGGCCACCACGTGGCCGTCCAATTGAATCGTCATCGGCTCTTCGACGACCAGCTCATCGGGGGTCCGACGTTGGCTGACATCCGTACCGCTCGCGTCGATCTCGACGACCAGAACCTTGTCGCTGCGCTTGCGAGCCATGGTTCGAAGGCTACGGTTCGGTCGTGGATCTCGACGATCGCAGACGTAGTCGTCGGTCGGCTCTCCTCGGCGCCGGTTCGCTCGTTCTCACCACGGTCGTGATGATCGTGGTTCTGCTGGGGGTCGATCTCGGCGACGAGCCCGCCCCGGACACGTTGGCTCCCACCACCGTCGCACCCACCACCACCGATCTCGTGCCCGACACCAGTCCGGCCATCGACTACACACCCACCGAACCTCCGGTCACGCCGGCCAAGCCCACCACCACGACGATCACCCCGACCACCATTCCTCTCGACCAACGAATCGTGGTGGCGTCACCGGCCGGTATCACCGCAGTGATCGGCTCGTCGAGTGAGTCGATCGACTCGGGTTCGTGGGCAGTGGCCATCTCGTCGGGTGATGGTTCCATCATCGCTCAACACGTGTGGCCCGGGTACGGACAACCGGGCGACACCGCCATCTACCGCATCGCCGACAATGTCGCCTCGACCCTCGTCGCACCGTCGGACCCGGCGAACGAGTGGATTCGTCTACATGATGTCATCGACGAGGCGGGATCGGTCCGTGTCCTCTACTCGGTCAAGAGTGGAACCGGGTTCGATGTCGCCACCGAAGAGCTCCTCCTGTTGAACATCAGCACCGGTACCACGCAATCGCTCGGCGTCATCGGTGGCTGGGAAGACGGTCCCGGGCGACTCTCGATCGGTGGCAACCTCATCGTCGGAGAGACGTTCTCACAAATCGACAGGGGGCCGTTCATCCGTCGACGAGATGGCACGAACATCGATCCCGGGTCGTTCGGGCTGGCGACGACGTACGCGGATTGCTCGGTCTGTCCGAGGACGTTCGCCATCGACGAAACCGGGTCGAACCTGGTCTGGGTCGAGGATGATCTGCTCGTGGTGATGAACGTCGACACCGGTGAGCGTGTGACGGAGGTACGGCTGGTCGAAGGCCTGGGACGCGACATCGACACTCTCGAGATCAGTGGAGAGACGGTGATCGTCAACGCCCACGACCGCAACACCGGTGTGTTGGGGCGTCCGTACTTGTACGGCTTCGATGGAACGTCGGCGCGTCTGCCCGTGGAGGGATCGGCCACGTTCGCCCGCTGAGTTCGTCAGCGCGTCAGCAACGCCGCCGCGAACCGATCGGCGGCACCATCGGCCAACGCCACGTACAGCGACGGCTCGGTCATCTCCAGTTCGATGATCACCGGACCGTCGACCGAGGGCAGCAGGTCGACCCGCGCGTACAGAGGCAATCCGAAGCGGTCGGACACCCAGGCCACCACGTCGTCGCCCAGTCGACGTTGCGCATCGCTGGCGACGCGGGGTTCGATGCGCTCCTCGGCATAGAGGCCACCGGCCATGGTCTTGGCCGAGGCCAACATCGGTCCCTTGGCGAACGCGTGGCTGTAGACCCCATTCATGTAGACCAACCCGGTCTCGTCGTCGACGTCGACGCGCGACATGTACGGCTGCACCATCACCGTGCGCGCGCCGGCATGCAGCCCTTCGATGTGTCGCACCACATCGTCGAAGGATGAGTGGCGTTCGGTGTCGTTGCTCCCCGCGCTGATGCTGGGCTTCACCACGACGTCTCCCTGCTGGAGCAGGCGATGAACGTCGTCGCTCGCGTCACGACCCGGCTCGACGAAGATCGTGGGCACCACGGCGAAGCCGGCGTTCTGCAGGTCGTTCAGGTATCGCTTGTCGGTGTTCCACTCGATGATGGCGAGCGGATTCATGAGTCGGGTCACGTCGGCCGTGGAACGCGCCCAACGCAGGAACTCGTCGATGCGTCGGTGATAGTCCCAGGTGCTGCGGATGGCCACCATGTCGAAGGACGACCAGTCGATGGTGGGGTCGTCCCACGACACGACGTGAGCATCGATACCCGCCGTCTTCGACGCCGCCACCACCAACTCCATGTCGTAGTCGACGTCGAGAGCCTCGGCGCAGGACACCAAGGCGACGCGTCGGGCTCCGGACGAGACGGGGCCCCGGGTTTCCCCGGGGCCCACGTTCGTGTTCATGTCGAGACGACTTCGATCAGACGATCAGAAGTCTTCCATTCCGCCGCCGGGCATCGCCGGGGCGTCCTTCTCGGGCTTGTCGGCGACGACGGCCTCCGTGGTGAGGAAGAGCGCGGCGATGGAGGCCGCGTTCTGCAACGCCGAACGGGTGACCTTGGCGGCGTCGATGACACCGAGCTTCACCATGTCGACGTACTCGCCGGTGGCGGCGTTCAGACCCTCGGAACCCTTCAGGTTGCGCACCTTCTCGACGACGACGCCACCTTCCATGCCGGCGTTCTCGGCGATCTGCTTCAACGGGGCCTCGAGTGCCTTGGCCACCATGCGCGCACCGGTGGCCTCGTCACCACTCAACGCCTCGCTGGCCTTCAACACGTCGGCCTGAGCACGCAGCAACGCGACTCCGCCTCCGGGAACGACACCTTCCTCGATGGCGGCCTTGGTGGTGCTCACGGCGTCCTCGATGCGGTGCTTCTTCTCCTTCAGCTCCACCTCGGTGGCGGCGCCGACCTTCAGAACCGCGACACCGCCCGACAACTTGGCCAGACGCTCCTGCAGCTTCTCGCGGTCGTAGTCACTGTCGGTGTTGTCGATCTCGGCCTTGATCTGGTTGATGCGACCCTCGACGTCGGACTTGTCTCCGTGTCCGTCGACGATGGTGGTCTCGTCCTTGGTGACGATGACGCGCTTGGCGCGGCCCAACAGATCGAGGGTGACGTTCTCGAGCTTGAGACCGACTTCCTCGCTGATGACCTGACCACCGGTGAGCACGGCCATGTCCTGCAACATCGCCTTGCGACGGTCACCGAAGCCCGGAGCCTTGACGGCCACCGAGTTGAAGGTGCCGCGGATCTTGTTCACCACGAGCGTGGCCAGAGCCTCGCCCTCGATGTCCTCGGCGATGATGATGAGCGCCTTGCCGGTCTTCATGACGGCCTCGAGGGCCGGCAGCAACGACTGCACGGTGCTGATCTTGGAGCCGTAGAGCAGGATGTAGGGCTCGTCGAGCACCGCTTCCTGACGTTCGGCGTCGGTCACGAAGTACGGCGAGAGGTAGCCCTTGTCGAAGAGCATTCCCTCGGTGAAATCGAGTTCGATTCCGAAGGTGTTGCTCTCTTCCACGGTGACC
>JAURHL010000182.1 GCA_030833305.1 Acidimicrobiales bacterium
CGGCTCCCAGATGATCTCTCACGCTTTGGGTGGCTCGGTGCAACGGGCCACCCGGCCCGAGGTCGGGTGGCATCGGGTGGATTCGGCGGCCCCCGCGGTGATCACCCCCGGCCCGTGGTTGCAGTGGCACTTCGACGTGTTCACCCCACCGCCCGGTTGGGAGGTGATGGCCACCAGCCCGTCGGGGCCCCAAGCCATCCGCTCGGGTCGCACGTTCGCCACCCAGTTCCATCCCGAGGCCAACGAGTCGATGTTGGCCGCCTGGACCGCGGGGTCCGACGATCTGGTCCGACTCGGACTGTCGGCCGACGACGTGATGGCCCACACTCGTGACCATGTGAAGACCAGTCGTCCCGCGTGCGCGCGCCTCGTGGATTGGTTCATGGACGAGGTGGCTTTCGGCCCGGCGTGATTCGGGTCCGCCGACGCATGTGACATGTCGGGCGACGACCCGTGCAAGCAGGTGAGAAGTTGGGAGTGGTCACCGGACCCGTAGTAGCGTCGGGTGCGATGTCGGAGTTCCTGAGGTCGTACCTCATCGTGTTCTGGTTCGGGCTGATCGCCCTGCTGTTGGCCTCGTTGCTCTTGGGCATCGCGGTCCTCGTGCGACCCAACAACCCGAATCGCGAGAAGTTGCTGACCTACGAAAGTGGCGTGGACCCCGTGGGAGAGGGCTGGTCGCAGAGCCAGATCCGCTACTACGTGTTCGCGTTGTTGTTCGTGATCTTCGACGTGGAAGCGGTGTTCATCTTCCCGTGGGCCACCCAGCTCGAGCGCTATGCCGGTTTCGGCCTGGTCGAGATGGGCGTGTTCGTGGGAGTTCTTCTATTGGGTCTCGTCTACGCCTGGCGCAAGGGCGTCCTGCGCTGGGTGTAATGGACAAGGAGTCACATGGGTCTCGTTGACCGCGGGCGGCTCCCGAAGCCGCTGAATTCACTCTTGAACCTGGGTCGCTCGTACAGCCTGTGGGTGTACCAGTGGGGCCTGGCGTGTTGCGCCATCGAGATGGGCGCCGCTTTCGGCTCGCCCCGTTACGACGTCATGCGTCTCGGAGTCATCCCGTTGCCGGCCAGTCCCCGTCAGGCCGACCTCGTCGTCATCTCGGGAACCGTCACCGACAAGATGGCTCCGGCCGTGAAGCGTTTGTACGAGCAGATGCCCGAGCCGAAGTACGTCATCTCCATGGGATCGTGCGCCAACTGCGGCGGCCCGTACTGGGACAGCTACTCGGTCACCAAGGGCGTGGACCAGATCATCCCGGTCGACGTGTACGTGCCCGGTTGCCCGCCCCGTCCCGAAGCCCTGCTCGAGGGAGTCGTGTTGTTGCAACAACGCATTCGTAACGAGGACATGGGTGCCCGTTGGCGTGGCGAAGGCAGCAAGCCCATCATCGTGGGGGAGACCTCCAGGTCGGCAAAGCCCGGAGCTTCCAAGAAGGGAGTGGCCCGTGTCGACTGACGCCGTTGCCGCCATTCCCGGGGACACGTTGCGCGAGCGCATCGTCGACGATCTGCGTTCGGCCATCGGCGATGCGTTGGTCGACAGTTTCGTGCGACCCGGCGACGACGTGTGGGTGCGGGTTCGCACCGACGCGTGGCGCGCCGCCGGCCTCGCCTTGCGCGCTCTCGGATTCGACTACTTCTGCTTCCTGTCGGCGATCGACTGGATGCCGTCCCCGTTCGGTAAGGGCGAGGACGACCCCACCGCACCGACCCCCGAACGCGACGACACGATCACGCAGGGATACGCCGGTGGTGACACCCGCATGCAGGTGTTGGCCCGTGTGGTGCATCCCTCCTTGCACGTCGGCGTGAACGTGAAGTGCGACGTTTCCGACGCCGATCCCGTCGTCGAGTCCTGGATCCCGGTCTTCGCCGGTGCGAACTGGCACGAACGCGAGACGCACGAGATGTTCGGCATCGGATTCGCCGGTCATCCCGACCTGCGCAACATGTACCTGCCCTCCGACTTCGAGGGCCACCCTCTCCGCAAGGACTTCCCGTTGCTGGCCCGCATCGTGAAGCCGTGGCCCGGCATCGTCGATGTCGAGCCGCTCCCCGGCGGATCCGACGATGAGGAAGGCGACGCCGAATGACCTCCACCGAATCGTTGATCGATCGACGTCAGTTGTCGTACATCGCGGCCCAGGCCGCCGACGCGCGCCTGAACGTCGAACTCGAGACCGAGGGCATGACCCTCAACATCGGACCGCAGCACCCGGCCACCCACGGAACGTTGCGCATCATCGCCCGCCTCGACGGCGAGCAGGTGGTGTGGGCCGAACCGTCGTGCGGCTACATGCACCGCGGATACGAGAAGCTCACCGAGGTCCGCACCTACCCGCAGGTCACCGCGCTGGTGAACCGCATCGACTGGCTCGGCAGCTTCGCCAACGAGGTGCCGTTCATCCTGGCCGCCGAGAAGTTGATGGAGATCGAGGCGCCGCCGCGCGCCCAGTGGATCCGCACCATCTTGTTCGAGCTGTCGCGCATCGCCAACGTGTCGTTGTTCCTCGGCGACCTGGGCGTGCAGTTGGGCGCCATCACGCCGGTGTTCATGGCGTTCCGCGACCGCGAGTACGTGTTGAACCTCATCGAAGGCGCCACCGGTGGTCGATTCCATCCCAACTTCGACCGCATCGGTGGACTGAAGGAAGATCTGCCGGCCGGCTTCGTCGACGAGACCCGCGTGGTCATGAAGAAGCTGCGCAACTTCTGCGACGAGATGGAGAACCTGCTCTTCGGCAACGAGATCTTCCAGAGCCGCACGCGTGGAATCGGCGTCATTCCGAAGGACGTCGCGATGCAGTACGGACTGTCGGGCGCCAACCTGCGCGCCAGTGGCGTCGACTGGGACCTGCGTCGTGACCAGACGTTGCCGATGGCGTGGAACAAGGTGGACTGGAAAGTCTGGACCCACCCCGACGGCGACAGCTTCGCGCGTTGTTGGGTGCGCCTGCAGGAGGTGCGCGAGTCCACGCTCATCGTCGACCAGTTGCTCGACAACATCCCGTCGGGCCCCGTGATGGCCAAGGTGCCGCGCATCATCAAGGTGCCCGAGGGTGAGGCCTGGGTCTCCACCGAGAACCCCCTCGGTGAGATGGGCTACTACGTGGTCAGCAAGGGCGACCTCGGTCCGTTCCGCACCAAGATCCGTTCGGCCAGTTTCAACAACATCTCGATCGTGCCGTGGGTGCTCAAGGGCGTGTACGTGCCCGACATCATCACGATCCTGGCGTCGTTGTACTTCATCCTCGGGGACATCGATCGCTGATGAGCGCCAGTCTGCTCGCCGCCGATCTGCCGTACTGGGCCCAAGCGCTGTTGCGCGTGCTCGGTGGGGTCGTGGCCGTGCTCCTGCCCGCCGGCACGATCGTGTACGTCTTCCTCTTCAAGATGATGTCGTTCATGCAGAGTCGACTCGGACCCATGGAAGCCGGTCCGTACGGTTCGATGCAATTGTTCGCCGAGGTCGGTAAGTGGCTGCAGAAGGAGGACATCACTCCCGAGCGCGCCGATCGGTTCATCTTCAAGATCGCGCCACTGGTGGTGCTGGTGTCCACCTTCTTGTTGGTGGCCGTCGTTCCCTTCGGACCCGACGCCTGGTTCACCAACTTCGAGGCCGGGGTGTTCTACATGTTGGCGGTGTCGTCGGTCAGCGTGCTCGGCATCCTCATCGCCGGTTGGGCCAGCGCCAACAAGTACTCGTTGCTCGGAGGTCTGCGCGCCGCCGGTCAGCTGATCGCGTACGAGTTGCCGATGGTGTTGGCGGTCATCGGCGTCATCATCCAGGCCGGCACGATGAACCTTCAGGAGATCGTGTTCGCTCAGAACGCCGGCTCGATGTTCGGCTGGGACGGACTGGGCAACCCGTACATCCTCACCCAGTTCGTCGGATTCATCATCTTCATGATCGCGGTGCAGGCCGAACTGACCCAGACGCCCTTCGACATGCCGATCGCCGAATCCGAATTGGTGTCGGGCTACATGACCGAGTACTCGG
>JAURHL010000183.1 GCA_030833305.1 Acidimicrobiales bacterium
GACCTCGACGGCCTGGATCGCCGGGAGGTTGCGCGCGACGCAACGCCAGCTGTCGCCCTCGTCGCGGCTGGCCCAGACCTCGCCCGACGTGGTGCCGAGCCCGGGGAAGAGAACCGGTCCGTTGGTCTCGACCGTCTCGGCCCAGCGCTCGACGTTGCCCACCTGCAGGCGGTCCGGGGTGAACGTGGTGGTCTGGGCCTGCTCGCCGGACATCACCGCGGCGATACCGAACAGGATCAGCCCCAGCACCGCGAAAAATCCGATGCCGGCCACCACGGGGGCCACGGCTCGGGCGGTGGGGGATCTCAGTTCGGGACGGCGCACGAGATGAGTCTGCCCAGCATGGGAGGGATTTTCTAACTTTCCGCCAAGTTTCTGTCAGATCCGTGGGGTTGATCGCTCTTGTCACCCGTCGGCGCAACGGGTGCCACGCGAAACAAGGGGAAAGTTCATGAAAACCACCACGAACATCGGAATCATCACCAAGTCCATTCTGGCCCTCGCGCTGGTGAGCGGTCTGGCGCTGGGCATGGGTGTCTCGGGTGCGTCGGCGAGCAACGGAGCCGAGAACAGTTCGGACCGCAGCCACGCGGCACACGATGAGCACGAGAAGGATCATGACGGCATCGGTCACAGCGACAATGAGGATCACGTGGGCAATGGCCGCGGTCATGAGAGTCACGGCAACGGCCATGGCTACGGCCACGGCGATGACCACCACGACGAGAATGCCGATACCCCATCGTCAACGGAGCCGGCTCCGACCGGTTCCGTCGACCAGGTGATCGACGTTGTCGTGCCCGCCGCCGATCAGCCGCTGTCCACTCGACCTGAGGTGACCGATGCTCCGGAGAGCACCGTGCCCGCAGTGCAGCCGACGTCCGCGGTCGATGTCGTGGATGTGTCGTCCGAGTTGGTGACCAACGAGCCGGCGGCGGTCCCCGCCGACGACCTTCACGCCGCTCTACCGACGGCCGATGAAACCGCCGTCGCTCCCCGCACGAACGAACTGGCCACGGAGAGCCCGGC
Source organism: Acidimicrobiales bacterium (assembly GCA_030833305.1). Taxonomy (GTDB): domain Bacteria; phylum Actinomycetota; class Acidimicrobiia; order Acidimicrobiales; family Ilumatobacteraceae; genus Casp-actino8. The sequence goes on from JAURHL010000183.1 coordinate 1,030, forward strand.
CGTGAACGACTCGGCCAACAACTTGCCAATGACCGGCTCGTCGCTCGTCCTCATCGGGTTGGCCTCGGTTCTGGCCGCGGGAGGGTTCGTGGTACTGGTCGCCCGTCGTCGTCGCGACGAGGTGGTCGCCTGATCCTCCCCTGTCAGGCCGACCGCTTCCCGCGGTGATGGGCCCCGACTCGGTTCTGGCGGACCGGGCCGGGGCCCGTGTGCGTTCGGCCTGCGCCGAATGTGTGGGAAACCCCCCTAGGGCGTAGGGTTTCGCTCTTGTGAAGAGGCCCTATCGCGTCGTCGTCGCCAAGCCCGGTCTGGATGGACATGACCGAGGCGCCAAGACCATCACCCGTGCGTTGCGTGACCACGGATTCGAGGTCATCTACACCGGTCTCCATCAGACCCCCGAGCAGATCGCCGAGACCGCCCTGCAAGAGGACGTGGACGCCGTCGGTCTGTCCTTGTTGTCGGGCGCTCACCTCACCTTGTTCCCCCGCACGATGGAGGAACTGAAGAGCCGCGGCATGGACGACGTTCTCATCTTCGGTGGTGGCGTCATTCCCGACGCCGACGCCCGAACCCTGCGCGAGCAGGGCGTGGCCGAGATCTTCGGACCCGGGTCGTCACTGAAGGGCATCGCCCAGTGGCTCGAGACCGCTCTCGACGCTCGCGAGTAGTCGCCCCCACGTCGTCATCCATTCGTCAGTCACCACGTTCGCCAGTCATCAGGAGGAAACAAACACATGGACCTGTTCGAGTACCAGGGCAAGCAGTACTTCGCCCGCTACGACATCCCGGTCAGCCCCGGTGGAGCCGCCGACACGGTCGACGAGGCCGTGAAGGTCGCCGATCGGTCCGGTTACCCGGTGGTGGTGAAGGCCCAGGTGCAAGTCGGTGGTCGTGGCAAGGCCGGTGGCATCAAGCTGGCCAACAATGCCGAAGAAGCGCGCTTCCACGCCAACAACATCCTGGGCATGGACATCAAGGGTCACGTGGTGAAGCGCCTGTGGGTCGAGCACGCCAGCGACATCGCCGAGGAGTACTACGCCTCGTTCACGCTCGATCGCGCGGCCAAGAAGCACCTGCTCATGTTGTCGGCCCAAGGTGGCGTCGACATCGAGGAAGTGGCCGAGAAGGATCCCGACGCCATCGTGAAGTTGCACATCGACCCCGTCGACGGTCTCAGCGCCGCCGTGGCCCGCACGGCCGCCGTGGACGCCAAGATCCCCGAGAAGGCTCTCGACGGTGTGGCTTCCATCCTCGTGCAGTTGTACCGCTGCTTCACCGAGGGTGACTGCGACTTGGCCGAGATCAACCCGCTCATCTTGAAGCCCACCGGCGAGGTGCACGCGCTCGACGCCAAGGTGAGCCTCGACAACAACGCGTCCTTCCGCCATCCGGAGTGGGAGGAGTACCGCGCCACCGAGGAACTCGACGCACGCGAGCAGCTCGCCCGCACCCACGATCTGCAGTACATCGGCCTCGACGGAACCGTGGGCATCATCGCCAACGGCGCCGGTCTGGCCATGAGCACCCTCGACGTGGTGAACCAGGTCGGTGGCAAGGCCGCCAACTTCCTCGACATCGGTGGCGGCGCCAACGCCGACGTGATGGCCGCGGCCCTCGAGGTCATCAACTTCGACCAGAACGTGTCGTCCATCTTCATCAACATCTTCGGTGGCATCACGCGTGGTGAGGAAGTGGCCAAGGGAATCGTCGAGGCGTTGGGTCGCGTCGATCTGCGCGCACCCATCGTCATCCGTCTCGACGGCACCAATGCCGAGCAGGGTCGCGAGATCCTGAAGAACGCCGGAATCCCGGAGTCGAAGCTCGTCTCCAAGCCCACCATGTTGGAAGCGGCGCGCGCCGCGGTCGCCCTCTCGAACGGAAAGTGAAGCCATGGCCATCTTCGTGAATCAGAACACCAAAGTCATCGTGCAGGGCCTCACCGGCGGCCAGGGCAAGTACCACGGTCTGCGCAACAAGGCCTACGGCACACAGGTGGTCGGCGGTGTGACGCCCGGCAAGGGTGGCACCGACGTGGAAGGCATCCCGGTCTTCGACACGGTCGCCGAGGCCGTGGCCGCCACGGGGGCCGACGCGTCGTTCATCGCCGTTCCGCCCAAGGCCGCATCAGCGGCCATCCTCGAGGCCGCCGCCGCGGGTATTCGTTTCGTGGTGTGCATCACCGAGGGCATTCCGGCCCAGGACGAGGCCAAGGTGTACAACACGCTCGTTCGCGATTATCCGAACACGCGCTTGTTGGGTCCGAACTGCCCGGGCATCATCAGCCCAGGCAAGTGCAACATCGGCATCACCGCCGGTGAGATCGCCGAGTTGCCCAAGGCCGGCAAGAAGAACGTCGGCATCGTCAGCCGCTCGGGAACGCTCACCTATCAGGCGCTCTACGAACTGAAGCAGCGCGGCATCGGTGTGAGCACCTGCGTCGGCATCGGTGGTGACCCGGTGCCGGGCACCAACTTCATCGATTGCTTGCGTGAGTTCCAGGCCGATCCCGAGACCGACGCCATCATCATGATCGGTGAGATCGGTGGTTCGGCCGAGGAAGAGGCCGCCGAGTTCATCAAGGCCAACGTCACCAAGCCGATGAGCGCTTACATCGCCGGCGTCACCGCGCCAGCGGGCAAGAAGATGGGCCACGCCGGCGCCATCGTGTCGGGTGGCAAGGGAACCGCGCAGGGCAAGATGGACGCGTTGCGCGCCGCCGGTGTGAAGGTGGGCCAGAACCCCACCGAGGCCGGCGACCTGATGGCCGAGATCATCAAGAGCATCAGCTGAGAAACATCCCGGTCGTTTCCGACCGGAACGACAAACGAACGAGCCCCGGGGTTTCCCCCGGGGCTCGTCGCATTCTCGAGAGTCGTTGCCGAGACGGGCCCGGCCGAGACGTCAACCTTGGCCGAAGCCACCCTTCAACTTGTTGATGTCCTTC
>JAURHL010000184.1 GCA_030833305.1 Acidimicrobiales bacterium
AATGATCGTCGATCTGCGTCGTGACACCTCCAACTGATGCGCCGTTCTCATCGTCGCGCGGCGACGACCTCCGTGAGTAGATCGAGCGTGCGCGGATCACTGGTGGCCGGCACCACGATGAATTCGTCGGCACCGGCCTCTTCGACCGCGTCGAGCAGATCGGCCAATGCCGACGGATCGTGAAGCGGCATCGCTTCGGAGAGGCCCTTGGCCAACTCCGGTGAGAACACCTTCAGGTACGTCTCGGCGAAGTTCCGCAACGTCGACGTCGCCGCGTCGCCGAGCGCCACGAACGATCCGGTGACGAGTCGGGGCGCGTCGGTGCGTCCGGCGTCGGACCACGCCGCCTCGGTGGCCCGGAAGAGTTTCGCCGCCTCCTTCGCGTCACCGAGCAAGGTGAAGCCACTCACACCGATCGCCCACTTGGCCGCGCGAGCCAACGACTTGGGCCCCATCGCCGAGGCCATGATCGGCGGACCACCGACTTGCAACGGTGCCGGACCCACACGCTCTCCGTCGGCGGCCGCTCCACCGGCCCACAACCGCTTCATCTCCACCACGGCCTCGTCGAGACGACGATGCCGACCGGCGAACGGCGACCCCAACGCCGCGTAATCCTGCTGGCGTCCTCCCACACCGACCGCCACCTCGACGCGTCCGCCCGACACCACGTCCATCGACGCCAGTTCCTTGGCCACCAGCGCCGGTGCGTGCCATGGCAACACGGCGACGTTCACCAGGATGCGCACCCGCTCGGTCAGGGCCGCGGCGGCGGTGCACAGGGTGAACCCGTCGAGATTGTGGAACGTGATGCGCTCGCCCGCCGACAGGCTGGAAAATGGGCCCTCGTCGACCCCCCGACACCAGGCCCGCAGTCGATCCCGATCGAGGCCCTCGGCCATCTGCGGCAGGGCCACCCCCACCGTCATCCGACGGGACGTCGTGGGCGTCGAGGGCGGGGTCGTGGACATGGGTCGAGAGTACTCCCGGCCCTGCTCAGACGGATCACGCGCAGAATCTGACACACCGTCAGATTCGGGTGCTACCCTCCCCTGCATGCGTGAACTGCCCAAGATCATTTCCGTCGACGACCACGTGACCGAGCCGGCCACGGTCTGGACCGACCGCCTCCCGAAGAAGTACCACGACGTGGGCCCGCGCATCGAGCGCCTCCCCGTCAAGGAGATGACGTTCATCGGCGGCAAGTTCACCGCCATCCCCGGCGAGAAGGGCGACGAGGGCCCGTTGGCCGACTGGTGGTTCTACGAGGACCTGCGTCGTCCGCTCACGCGCCTCGACACCGCCGTCGGTTTCGAACGCGACGAAGTCACCGTCACCGGCATCACCTACGACGAGATGCGTCAGGGCAGCTACAAGTTGAAGGAACGACTCGAGGACATGGACGTCGCGGGCATCGAGGCCTCGCTCTGCTTCCCCACGTTCCCCCGTTTCTGTGGCCAGACCTTCTACGAGGCCCAGGACAAGGAGCTCGCCATGCTCGGCGTGCACGCCTACAACGACTGGATGCACGACGAGTGGTGCGGCGAGTCCGGTGGTCGCATGTTGCCGTTGGGCCTCATCCCGCTGTGGGATCCGCAGGCCGCCGCCGACGAGATTCGTCGCAACGCCGCGCGTGGCTTCCGCGCCGTGGCCTTCAGCGAGATCCCCTCGAACCTCAACCTGCCCAGCATCCACGATGCCGACGGCTACTGGTTGCCGTTCTTCGAGGCCTGCAACGACACCGGCACCGTCATCTGCATGCACATCGGATCCGGATCCAAGATGCCCAGCACGTCGCCCGACGCGCCGGCCGCCGTGGGCTCGACGCTCACGTTCGCCAACTGCTGCTTCAGCATGGTCGACTGGCTGATGAGCGGACACTTCACGCAGTTCCCCGACCTGAAGATCGCCTACAGCGAGGGCCAGATCGGCTGGATCCCCTACATCCTCGAGCGCGCCGACCGCGTGTGGGAGGACAACCGCGGTTGGGGTGGCATCGCCGACAAGGTTCTCGAGCCGCCGAGCGAGTTGTTCAAGAAGCACGTGTACGGATGTTTCTTCGACGACCCGCACGGTCTGCGCTCGCTCGTCGAGATCGGTGAGGACAACGTCACCTACGAGTGCGACTACCCGCACTCGGACTCCACGTGGCCCCACACCGCCAAAATCGCGCACGAGCAGACCCTCGGTCTCACCGACGAGCAGGTGTACAAGGTGATCCGCGGCAACGCCATCAAGATGCTCGGCATCACACACCTCAAGTAATCGTGCTCACCATCCCGCAGGTCGTGCGGGCGGCCGCCGAGTTCGGCGACCGTGAAGCGTTGGTCGCGGGTGATCGTCGGTGGACGTTCCGCGAACTCGTCCACGAAGTCGAACGTTGCGCGCGGTCGTTCATCGCCCTCGGTCTCGCCCCCCATGACCGCGTGGCCGTGTGGGCACCCAACTCGCCGGAGTGGATGTTCGCCGCCCTCGGCGCGCAGATGGTCGGTGGCGTGCTCGTGCCGATCAACACCCGCTTCAAGGGCGCCGAGGCCGCCTACGTGATCGAACGAAGCGGCGCCACGTTCCTATTCGTCCAGAACGGCTTCCTCGACATCGACTACTCCTCCGAGGTGAGCGGTCATCCCACACCGTCGTTGGTTCACGTGGTCGACGTCGCCGGGCCCTCCTGGAACGACTTCGTCCGTGCCGGGGAGGGCGTCTCCGCGTCGGTGCTCGCCGAACGCGAAGGCGCCGTGCGGCCCGACGATCTCTGCGACATCATCTTCACGTCGGGAACCACCGGTCGTCCCAAGGGCGTTATGTCGCGTCACGATCAGACGATCCGGGTGTTCCGGGAATGGTCGGCGATCGTCGGACTCGACGCGGACGATCGCTACCTCATCGTCAATCCGTTCTTCCACACCTTCGGCTACAAGGCCGGATACCTGTCGTGTCTGCTGCGCGGTGCGGCGATGTTGCCCCTGGCGGTGTTCGAAGTTCCCGCGGTCCTGCGCATGATCGGTGCCGAACGAATCACCGCGCTCCCCGGGCCACCGACCCTGTACCTCAGCATCCTGAACCACCCCGAGCGCGACACGTTCGACCTGTCCTCGTTGCGTCTCGCGGTCACCGGCGCCGCCACGGTCCCCGTGGAGATGATCCGTCGCATGCGCGAGGAATTGTCGTTCCGTGTGATCCTCACGGCGTACGGGCTCACCGAGTCCACCGGCACCATCACGATGTGTCGACAGGACGACGATCCCGAGACCATCTCGTCCACCAGTGGCCGGGCGATCGACGACATCGAGGTGCGTGTGGTCGACGAGAACGACCACGAACTCCCGATCGGCGACATCGGCGAGGTCGTGGTGCGCGGTGACGTCGTCATGCCCGGTTACTGGAACCAGCCCGAGGCGAGCGCCGAGACGCTCCGTGGCGGCTGGCTGCACACCGGCGACATCGGTGTCATGGACACGCGCGGATACGTGACCATCACCGACCGCCTGAAGGACATGTTCATCGTCGGTGGGTTCAACGCCTACCCGGCCGAGATCGAGAACGCGCTGCTCGGTCATCCGGCGGTGGCCCAGGTGGCCGTGGTCGGTCGACCCGACGAGCGCATGGGTGAGGTGGGACACGCGTTCGTCGTTCGACGAACGGGTGAGGGCGTGGGATCGGACGAGCTCATCGAATGGGCGCGAGCGCGGATGGCCAATTACAAGGTTCCGCGTGGCATCACCTTCGTGGAGTCACTACCTCTGAACGCCAGTGGCAAGGTGTTGAAGTTCGAGTTGCGCGAACGCCTGCGCTGATCCCGGCGGGTTCGCCTCAGGCGTAGATCGTGGCGCGACGCACTCGTCGATGTTGCGTGCCGTAGTCCGCCACCGCGTAGTGCATCGTGTAGCGGTTGTCCCACAACGCTCCGTCGCCACTGGTCCATTTCCAGCGCACGACGTGCTCGGGGCGCTCGGAGATGGCGTA
>JAURHL010000185.1 GCA_030833305.1 Acidimicrobiales bacterium
AGCCCATGCCGATCATGCTGCGACGCGGTCGGTTGCGCGCCGCCAGATCTCTCAGGGCGGCGGTGACGTCCACCTCCGACATGGCGTCGGGGAGGTCGAGATCCTCCCGGAGACGAATCGACTCGGGCACGGTGGCGTCGATCAGTTCGGCGACCGTGGACACTCCGATCGTGCGCAACATCGAGTCGCGATCGTCGGCGTCGAGAGTGCCGATGTGACGACCGACGAACTCGTCGGGTGCGAAGAGGTCGGACAGTGATTCAGCGCTCATGGAAGCCTCCGGGACGATCGGGTTCGCTTCCCCCGCTGTCTCTCCACCAAAGGTGGGCCTGAGAGCTTCGACCATGGCGGTCTTTCCCCGTCGGCGGGACCCCGAGGGATCCGCTTTCCAGCGTTGTCTCACCCGTCCGGTCCGGTGGCCTGAGAGATTCCGGGGAGGTTGCTCCTTCGGCGCCCCGATGCTGGCGGCACCGTGACTCTCCCGGTCGGGTTCAACGACGACCGAACCCTAGTGCACCGACGACCGCGGTCGTGGTTGGAGCGACGAGTTTCTCGTCGACCGATTCACGCGCTTCGCGCCGCCTTTTGCGCCTCGTAATCCGCGATGGCGGTCAGTTGGGCACCCAACGTGGCATCGACCCACTTCGAGCCGGCTCCGACCACCTTGTCGTAACTGGCCTGCGGTCCGGCCAACTGGCCGGTGAAGTGCGGCATCACGCGCTCGGCGAACAGCTCGTAACTGCGCAAGGTCTGGTGCCAGTCGGCGAGGTCGGCGCCGAGGAACAGGTAGCAACCGAAACCCCCGGTCTTCTCCTGCAGGCGCTCGATCTGGGCGATGGCCATCTCGGGGGTACCGATGACCATCCGGCCGGACTCGTTGGCCTGATCGACGAACTCGTCGATGTCCGTCGGCGGGGGAGGCCCGTTGGGGTCGCCCACCGGGATGATGTGGCTGAGGTAGTCCCACACCCACTGCAATCCGTACTTGCAGTTCTCCTTGGCCTGCTCGACGGTCTCGGCGATGTGCATGGGACCCATCAACCGCGCCTTCGACCGGTCGACGACGTGACCGTGCAACGCGGCCTCGTCCTCCCAGACCTTCAGGTTGTAGTCGAGCATCTGGAACGCCGCCGGCTCGGTGGCGGCGATCGAGATCAGACCGACGCCGTACTTGCCCGCGAGCTTCGAGCCCGACGGCGACACCGACGACGCCACGGCGATGTCGAAGTCGCTGTAGGGCTTCACCTGCAACACCGCGTCCTGGCACGTGAACCAATCGGTCTTCTCGGTGACCGTCTCGCCCCGGAACAGACGCATCATCACGTCGAGCGACTGCTCCATGCGCGGCCGTTGCGTCATGGGATCGATACCGAGCATGTGAGCGTCCGACGTGAGTTGACCCGGACCGGCGCCGAACATCATGCGACCACGCGTCAGGTGATCGAGCATGACGATGCGATCGGCCAACATGAACGGGTGGTGGTACGGCAGTGAGTTCACGCCGGTGCCGAGCTTGATGTGCTTCGTGCGCTCGGCGGCCGCGGCGATCATCACCTCCGGGGAGGCGATCAACTCGCTACCGGCGGAGTGGTGCTCGCCAATCCATGCCTCGTGGTATCCCAGACGATCGAGGTGCTCCAGCAACTGCAGATCACGATGCAAAGCCAACGTGGGGTTGACCCCCGTCTTGTGCATCGGGGGCATGAAGATTCCGAAACGAAGACTCATGTGTTCTTCGTATCACAGGCGCGACCCGGCCGACCTCAGTCGACGGTTCCGTACGCACCGGCGCCGCCACGTCGATGGTTCGATGTCGCGTCGACCACCGCCTCGCCCAGGTCGGCCAGGAACTCGTCGACGGTCGCGGCGTGGGACGCGTTCACCGTGCAGTGCAGCGACGGGGGAGGGCCCTGCCGATCGAGATACCAGCCGCGCGTGGCCAGGACGTCGGCCACGGCGTACACGTCGACGGGGTGTTCTCGTTCGTCGGCACCGAAGGACAACAGCGTCGAGTCCGGACGCGCGCGCACCACGAGACCGTCGATCCGGTCGATTCCGTCCGCCAGGCGCAGACAAGTCTCGCGCGCGCGGCGAGTCAGGTCCGTGTAACCCTCGTCGCCGAGGAATTTGGTGACCGCCCAGGCCGCGGCCATCGGACCGCCGCTCTTCGTACCGAGCACACCGGAGGAACCGTACAGACCGCCGAGCCAATTGTTGGTGACGAAGGTTTGGTACGAGCGCAACAGTCGATTGCGGTGGACGATGACCGAGGCACCCTTGGCCGTGTACCCGTACTTGTGCAGATCGACCGAGATGCTGGTGACCCCGGGGACGGCGAGATTCCACGGGGCGACCGATTCGCCCAGTCGTTCGAGGAACGCCAGGGTGACGCCGCCCATGCACGCGTCGACGTGGCAATTCACGTCGAGTCGCGCGGCCACCGCCGCGATCTCGGGGATGGGATCGATGACACCCTGCGGGTACTGCGGTGCGGAACCGACCAACAACACCGTGTTCTCGTCGCACGCCCCGCTCATCGCTTCCACGTCGGCACGCCAATCGCTCCGAACGGGAACCCGCCGCGCCTCGACGCCGAAGTAGTAACAGGCCTTCTCGAAGGCCGCGTGGGCCGACGCGGGCAGGATCGCGTTCGGCGCCGTGATTCCGCGTTCGCGTCGACCTCGTTCGCGGGACGCCTTCACCGCCATCAGGATGCTCTCGGTTCCACCGCTCGTCATGAACCCCGCGGCGTCGGCATCCCCGGCCACCCAGTTCGTCACCGTGGCCACCACCTCGGACTGGAACTTCTTCAGACTCGGGAAGGCATCCGCGTTCAGACCGTTCGCCGACGAGTACATGGCGTACGCGCCTTCGGCCACCAACTCGACCTCCGGACCGGCGTAGTAGGCGAGCGAGAACACTCGGCCCTGCCTCCACGCGACGTCGCCGGCACCGGCGCGTCGCGCCTCGTCGAGAATCGCCCGGGCACGATCGGAGAGTTCCATCCTCGGTACCGTAGACGCATGAGCGCACCCGCCCCACTCGTGACCGCCGCCGAACTGAACGCCAAACTGCGCGAGCTGTTCGGAGCGGACATGCACGGATTGACGTCCGACATGGTCAGCGAGATGGAGTACGGCATGGTGCTCACCACCATGGAAGTCAGCCCCAAACAGCTTCGACCGGGCAAGATCATCAGTGGTCCGACGGTGTTCGCCGCCTGCGACGCGGCGTTGTTCTACGCCTGCCTCTCCGTGTACGGCCTCGACATGATGATGCTCACGAGCGACATGCAGATTCGCTTCCTGCGTCCCGCCAAGGGCACCCGGCTCCATGCCCGCGGGCGCATCCTGAGCGTCGGCAGCAAACTCATCACCGGACAGGTGGTGGCCTTCACCGAGGACGAAACCAAACCGGTCGCCGTGGCCCAGGGCTCCTGCGTACCTCCGAAAAAGCACACCGACTCCTGAGCCGTCTCTCGGCGGCGCCTAAGGTACGCCGATGCCCGAATCGTCCAAGCCCACCATCACCATCCCCGCCGGAGACCCGCCCGCCGAACTCGTCATCGAGGATCTGGTGGTGGGCGAGGGGGCCGAAGCCACCACCGGGTGCCGACCGGTGATGCACTACGTGGGCGTGGCCTGGAGCACCCAGCGCGAATTCGACTCGTCCTGGAGCCGCAACGAGACCTTCGACTTCCGACTCGGGGCCGGCGAGGTCATCGGGGGATGGGACCAAGGCGTGGCCGGCATGAAGGTGGGCGGCCGTCGACGACTCACCATCCCGCCGCATCTCGGCTACGGCGCCCGCGGCGCCGGCGGCGTCATCAAGGGACACGAAACCTTGGTCTTCGTCGTCGACCTGGTCGCCGTTCGCTGAGCGCGACGACCTCACGGGAGAGCGGCCCCACGACACGACCCCGATAGGGCGGATTCGTTCGCCGATCCGTAT
>JAURHL010000186.1 GCA_030833305.1 Acidimicrobiales bacterium
GAGGTCGACTCAGAGAGCGGACACGTCCACGCCCGGGGGCAGGATCACGGCGTCGATCACGTGGATCACGCCGTTGCTCGCCACGATGTCGGCGGTGGTCACCGCGGCACCGTTCACCTGAACGCCACCGTCGTTGGTGGTGACGGCGATGTTGCTGCCCTCGACGGACGCGACGTCACCGGCCATGACGTCAGCGGCCATGACGGCACCCGACACCACGTGGTAGGTCAGGATCTGCACGAGAAGATCCTTGTTCTCCGGCAACAGCAACTTGTCCACCAAGCCGGCGGGCAGAGCCGCGAAGGCGTCGTTGGTGGGGGCGAAGACCGTGAACGGACCCTCGCCTTGCAGGGTCTCGACCAGGCCAGCAGCCGACACGGCGGCCACCAAAGTCGAGAAGTCTTCGTTGCCCGAGGCGATGGCGACGATGTCGCCGGGCTCTTCGGCCGGCGCCTCGGTGCTCATGGGGGCCTCAGTCGAGGGAGCCTCGGTGGTGGCGGCGTCGTTGTCGTCGCTCCCACAAGCCACCAACAGGGCTGCCGCCGCGATGGCGATTCCAATGGTCTTGTGCATGATGTGTTCTCCTTAGGGGGTGATCGACCCGAACGGGCCACCCACATCTTCACCCAGTCGGACACCGTTGTGCGCTATTTAGCACTAAAGATCTCGTCAAAGAGACGTATGTCATAGCGTGCTCAAAAACCCTGATCAAGGGCACGGCGCACCTCGGCCACGTACTCCCCGACCCCGTCGGCCCCCTCGGCCATGAAACGTCGAACCACCGACGCGCCCTGCACGACACCATCAGCCACTCGGCAGGCCTCGACCGCTTGATCGGCGTTGGACACGCCCACGCCGACGATCACCGGAACGTCGGTGACGGCTTTCAATCGACGGGCCAGAGCGGTCGCCGTGGCCGCCAAACTGGTGCGCTCACCGGTGACACCCAAGAGTCCCACGGAGTACACGAATCCACGCGCACGAGCGCAGACGAGCGGGAGTCTGTCGTCGGGTGCGGTGGGCGCGGCGAGCATGATCGTCGACAGTCCTTCGACGTCGGCGGCGGCGCACCACGGGCCGGACTCCTCGAGCGGAAGATCGGGAACGATCGCGCCCCAGATTCCGGCCGACGCCAACATCGCGGCGAAACGCTGATGTCCGGGGTGATGGATCGTGTTGTAGTAACACATCACCACCAACGGCACGTCCACATCCAACGAACGCGCCTCCTCGAGAATCGTCACCGGTGTCGCACCCGCATCGAGCGCCCGTTGGGACGCCTCCTGGATAACCGGCCCATCCATCACCGGATCCGAGAAGGGCAACCCGATCTCGATGACGTCGGCGCCGTTGGCCGCCGCGGCACGCACGCCGTCGGTCCAGCCCGGCAAACCGCCGGTCAGATACGGAACCAGCAACTTCCTCCCGGCATCACGGGATGCCCGCAGACGGGTTTCCAATCGATCGAGACCCGGCATCAACCCAGGATCTCCATCATTTGTCCGACGTCCTTGTCGCCACGTCCGGACAGATTCATCAGGATCGTCTGGCCTTGCATCGTCGGCGCCTCACGCGAAATCCACGCGACCGCATGGGCGCACTCCAGCGCCGGAATGATGCCCTCGGTTCGGGCCATCAACTGAAAGGCTTCGATCACCTCGGCATCGGTCACGGTCGGGTATTCGGCGCGACCGATCGAGGCGAGATACGAATGCTCCGGTCCGACACCGGGGTAGTCGAGGCCGGCCGACACCGAATGAGCCTCCAACACCTGTCCGTATTCGTCCTGCATCAGATAACTGCGCATTCCATGGACGACGCCGGGTTGGCCACGACCGACGGCGGCACCACCGGCGGGCTCCACGCCGACCAAACGCGCTCGGGTGTCCACGAAACCGGAGAAGATCCCGATGGCATTCGATCCTCCACCGACGCAGGCGACCACGACGTCGGGAACGTCCCCGATTCGTTCCTGACACTGTGCGAACGCCTCGTTGCCGATGACGCGATGAAACTCTCGAACCATCCACGGATACGGATGAGGACCCATCACCGAACCGAGGCAGTAATGGGTGCTCTCGACTGACGCCACCCAGTCGCGCATCGCCTCGTTCACGGCGTCTTTGAGAGTACGACTTCCTGAGTGGACCGCCTCGACTTCGGCACCCAACAACTTCATGCGAAAAACGTTCAGGGCCTGACGCTCCACGTCCACGGCCCCCATGTAGACCTTGCATTCCAAACCCATCAGTGCCGCCGCGGTCGCCGATGCCACCCCGTGCTGCCCGGCACCCGTTTCGGCGACGATGCGCTTCTTGCCCATGCGCTTGGCCAGGAGGGTCTGGCCGAGAACGTTGTTGATCTTGTGCGAGCCGGTGTGATTGAGATCTTCACGCTTCAGCAGAAGGCGAATTCCGAGTCGCGCGCCCAGCTGATGACACTCGGTGAGGATCGACGGACGTCCGGCGTACTCCTTCAGAATCGAATCCAATTCGGCACGGAACATCGGGTCGGCCCACGCCTCCGTGAAGGCGACTTCGAGTTCCTGACAGGCCGGAACGAGGGTTTCCGGGACGAATCGACCGCCGAAGTCGCCGAAACGGCCCGACTCCGACGGCTTCGACATGATGGAAGGTGTGGGGTTCATGGAATCTCCGCGGACCAGCGGTGCGCCCGGTGCGCACCCGATCATGTTCGCACTCCCACGCCGAAACGACACAGTCGTTATGGCATTCGAGGTGTGTTATTCGTCCGCCCAGTCGTACGGGAAGTCGTCGCCCCCCTCGAATTCGGCGGGGGCCGCGGCCCGGGCGTTCTCGATGAATCGCTTCACCTTCAGTGGGTCCTTGCGTCCCGGAGCCGACTCGACGCCGGACGACACGTCCACCCCCCAGGGGTTCACGTACTCCACCGCCGACGCCACGTTCTCCGGGGTCAGACCACCGGCCAGGATCAACCGGATACCCGAGGGGACCTGATCCACCAACGACCAGTCGAAGACCCGACCCGAGCCCGGCTCGGGCGCATCCACCAACACCAGATCGGTTCCGAACTGGTTCGCCACCCGCGCTTCACGGCTACCGGCCACCACCGACTTGATCACCCAGCGCACGGTCTCCGAGACGGCCGCCACGGTGCTGGCCGGTTCCTGACCGTGCAACTGGACCGCCTTCACTCCCGAGCGACTGACGATGTCGAAGATGCGATCCGAAAGGTCGTCCTTGAACACACCAACCGTCAGGATCTCGGGCGGCAGTCGGCGGGTGATGTCGTAGACGACCTGAGGAGAGACTTGGCGCGGCGACGGCGCGAAGACGAAGCCGACGGCGTCGGCTCCCATGGCCACGGCGAGCAGCGCATCGTCTTCGGACGTGATGCCACAAATCTTCACGAACATGATCCGAGGGTATACCGCTCCCCGACGGGCTCAGTGGATCTCGCGTCCGTCCGTCACACCGCGCGCAACTCGCGAACGGCGGCGCGGGGGTCGGCCGCGGTGACGATGCTCTCGCCCACCAACACTGCCTCGTAGCCGGCGTCACGCAACGAACGAGCGTCGGCGGCGTCGCGCACCCCGCTCTCGGCCACCCGCACGACCGAATCGGGCATGAGCGAACCCATCCGCAACGCGCGGTCGTGATCCACCTGGAACGTGATCAAATCCCGCTGGTTCACCCCGATCAGGTCGGCACCCACGCCGATGGCACGATCCAACTCGACCTCATCGTGGATCTCGACCAACACGTCCAAACCCACGGACCGCGCCAAATCGTGGAACTCGGACAATTCGGGGTCGGACAGCGCCGCGGCGATCAGTAGGACACAGTCGGCGCCCATCAGACGAGCGTCGAGCACGTCCAGAGCGCTCACCGTGAAATCCTTGCGCAGCACCGGCAACCCACAGGCA
>JAURHL010000187.1 GCA_030833305.1 Acidimicrobiales bacterium
TTCGATGCGAGGTCGTCGACGTTCTTGGCGCCATCGTGAACCAACATCACGTCGAGATCGCTGAAGGGCGCCAACTCTCCGCGTCCGTATCCACCCACCGCCACCAACGCGCACCGCTTGTTCGGCTTCACCGCGACGTTGGCCGCCTCCCACAACCGACAGAGCCACTCGTCGGTGGCGGCGCACAATTCGCGGGTCAGCTTCACTCCACGCAGATTGGGATCGTTCAGAACCTGGCGGCGCCGTTCCATTCCCTCAGTCTGTCGCAGAATCACCGTTCGATGCCCGACCGAGTGTGAACGGAAGAATTCAGCTTGGTTCGGAGCGTCGCCGACTGATGATGGTGGCCGCTTTCCAGGCACCCCACTCCAGTCCCGGCTCGACCAGCGACGGGTCGATGTCGGCCCACGTCGCCGGGGCCAGACCGAACACGTCGTCGGGGAACGAGCGACGATCGAATTCGTCCCGAGCGATGGGCGTGGCGCCGACCGACGCGAGAAAGCGACTCAGCGGAACCGTCGCCGAACGCAGCACCGTCAGCGGATTGGTGCGTTGCTGCTCCGCGTCCAACGTCAACAGTTCGGTCAGCCCGTCGACCGCCAGTCGTTCGGCCTCGGCGACCGACGAACGTCGAGCCTCTCGGGAGACACCGTCGATGAGCCCATCTGATGCAAGACGTTCATCGACCAATCGTGTGGCCCACGGGACCACGACCGCGGTCACACTCTGGAGCAATCGGGCGGAGTAGTCGTCCACCCGACCATCCTCTCAGACCGCCGTGGTGGACGGAGCCTCGGTCGACGGAACGGTGCTCGGGGGCGGAACCGTCGTGCTCGGGGGGGTGGTGGCCCGCAACATGATGGCCACCCGAACGAGGATGCGCTTGGCGCGATGGAGATCGTCGCGATCGGGCAGGGAACCATCACTCGGCTGCAACAGGGCGCGCGCTTCGGCGATCATCAACAGGGCGTCGGCGTTGCCGATGGTCGTCGCGGCGGTCTCCAGACGCACACTGATGGCCAACATCTTTTGCACCGACGCGGCGATGCGCGCCTCACGCACCTGATTCAACGCATCACGCACGATTTGACGCGCGTCAGCGGCAGGGTCGGCCGACAACCGATCCTTGGCCGCATTCAGGACGATCAACAACTCGGCCTTCACGTCGGAGGGCATGTTGGACGCGTTCACCGCGGCGATCACCCCGGCCAGGGTGAGAATGGCCTTGGCTGCGGGGGTCTCCTGCAGAGCCTCGCGCGCGAGTCGCATGGCGTTCTCGAAGGCGTCGCGCGTGGGCAACTCGCCCGCCTCGAGGGTGACCTTCACGACTCCGAGCGCGGCAACCGCCTGTGTGGCCGCCTCACTGGTGTTGCCTTCCAGTAACTGCAGCGCCTGCGTCACCGAACCGAGCATGCGTTGGCGCCGCATTTCACCGGGTACTTCGCCGGACGTGGGTGCCGCGTCATCATCAGGCGCGTCACCGATGCGCTCGTACACCAAGTCGGCAATGGTGCGGAACATGGCACGCGCTTCTTCGAAGGGGATCGTTTCACCGGCTTCGATACGTGCTCTCATCGCCGCCAGCGCCGCCAGGGCGGCATCGCGAGCCTCACTCGGGGACAGAGTCGTCAACGCGGCCTCGGCTTTGCCGATGTTCGCAAGTAGATCACCCCGGACCTGGTCGCCGTCACGACGCACTTTGTCGATGTCGAACCGAGGACGTCCGCTGGAATCATCCGACTCCTCACCGGCTTCCGAATCGTCATCGACTTCGTCGTCTGAGTCATCGCCGGATTCATCGTCATCGATGGTCGATGGTGGGGCCGACGGACGCGACGGGGCGGGGGAACCCGATGGGGCCGACGTCGACGGTCGCACGGAGCGCAACGCGTTCTCGATCGCCTTGCCGATGGCTTCCAGATCCCGTGACTCGACGCGTTGGCCCGAGACGAGCTTGGTCAACAAGGCCTCCACGCGGGCTCGGAGTTCCTGCTTCACGGCCTCCGGGATCGGCGATTTGGAGATTCGATTCAGCAATTCGTTCAACTTGGTGCGCACTTCGCCGACTCTCGTCGAGCCCGACGGAGAGGAGGTCGACGGTGCACTGGGCCTCGGCATGCTGGACGACGGCGCGGTCGAATCGGAACTGCCGTCTTCCTGTTCGGTGTCGTCACCATCATCATCGTCATCACCCGAGGCGTGAGCGGAGGGGACTCCGAGTGCGAGTGGTGTGATCAAGATGGCCAGTGTGGGGAGAGCGAATCGGCGCTTCATGTGATGTCCTTTGTCGTGGTCGTGCTGGGTCGGGGGGTTGGGGTCAAGGGACGATGGAGTCGAGAGAGTCGAGTTCGTCCAAGGCTTCATCGATGACTTGCAGATCGGCATCCAGGCTGGCCAGGTCGCTCTCGACCTCGTCCACCGCCTCATCGCCCGAGGTCACCGGGGTGGCCGTCGATACCGTGTCGGCCTCGGTCGACGGCGTCGGTGTCTCGTCATCGGAGGAATCCGATGAACCACATCCGGCCAACACGGAGCCGATCACGACGAGACCGACGATGATGCGGCGAGCGAAGGCGCCCGATGTGGATGTCTGCATGCGTGTTCTCCTACTAGGTACGGATGTGTCACGACCGTGAGCCCTGTTCCGGTTTGGGGGCCATCGGATTCTCACCGTTTCCTTACCCCGACGCCACCGGCTAGACAGTTGCCATGTCGTTCTCGCTCGTTCTGGCCGGTGGTGGAGTGACCGGGATCGCCTGGGAAACCGGTGTCTTACTGGGACTTCGTGACGAGGGCGTCGATCTGGTCTCCCGCGTCGACCGGGTCATCGGAACCTCCGCGGGTTCCGTGGTGGGGGCCCAATTTCTGGGGGGACCGGACCTCGAGGATCTTTTCGCCGCTCAGGTCGCCGACGAACACCACGAGATCAACCCCGACCTCGACCTCGATCTACTGATGCGGGTCTTCGGTCTGATGGTCGACGGCGGCACCACCACGAACGAACAACGGCGACACATCGGCGAGCTCGCTCTCGGCGCGACCACAGTCGAGGAATCCACGCGACGTCGGGTCATCGAGCATCGTCTGTCGGGTGTCGACTGGCCCGTCCGTGATCTCGTCGTGACCGCCATAGATGCACACTCCGGGGAGTTCGTCACCTGGACGAAGAGCAGTGGCGTGTCGCTCATCGACGCGGTGGCTTCCAGTTGCGCGGTGCCCGGCGTGTGGCCGTGCGTCACCATTCACGGACGTCGTTACTACGACGGCGGACTGCGCACCGGAGCCAACGCCCTCCTGGCCACCGATTCGGCCGAGGTGGTGGTGATCGCTCCGCGCATCGCCGGCCCATCCCCCGCCGTGGATGCCGAGGTCGATTCCCTGCGTTCCAACGGAAGCACGGTTCGCTACATCCAATCCGACCACGAGACCGCCGAGGCCGTGGGGGTCAACTCACTGGATCCCGACTTTCGCCGTCCGGCCGCCGAACACGGACGCCGTCAAGGCCGACGGGCCGCGGCACTCTTCCACTGATGGTCGAGGCGGAATCGTCGCGCACACGTTCGACAACCGCGTGTCACCACAGCCCGGTTCTAGGGTGACGTGCATGGGATTCTTCGAGAACCGCCGTCGCAAGGCCGCCGAACGCGCTCGCGCCCAGGCCGAGGCCGCCCGCGCCGCCGCCGCACAGGCCTGGCAACAGGAAGCGGACGCCATCGACCGCATGCTCGAGGTGGTGCGCGATTGTCGCAACGGCAAGACCCACGAACAATTCAGCGACAACTCCGACTACGGCTTCATGTTGAAAAAAGGTGAGTTCGCCATCGCTCATCTCGAGAAAGTCGGCTTCATCGAGACGGTTCGCGCTCCCACCACCTACAGCGGCGGT
>JAURHL010000188.1 GCA_030833305.1 Acidimicrobiales bacterium
TCTTGACCGATGTCTCGCATGACTTCGAAGGCCCCACGCGCCCGAGCGACCGAGCCCTCCACCGAGGCGGCCACCGCCGACTTCACGTGAATGAGCGTGCCGTCGGTCTGGAGCACCAGCAGACGGTCGCCGGGACGGAACGCCCGAGCCAACTCATCGTCGACGCGGACCCAATGACGTCCACCGAATGGGATCACCATTCCGGGTTCCAGAGCCGTCAACAGCCCCGACCGAGTCGCATTCGAGGACACGTCGACCGTCGCCATGCGGACAGACTAGACACCGACGCGGCCAGGCCCGCCGATGGATACGCTCCGCGGGTCTACTGTGTCCGTATGGACGATCGTTTCTACTTTCGGCAATTGCTCTCGGGCCGGGACTTCGCCGTCGAGGATCCCTTGGCTCGTCAGATGGTGAACTTCGTGTACCTGATCGGTGATCGCTCGACGTCCCAGTGCGTGGTGGTGGACCCGGCATACGGGACCGACGAACTGGTTGACCTGATCGAAGCCGATGGCATGCAACTGGTGGGGGCTCTGGCGTCGCACTACCACCCCGATCACATCGGTGGATCCATGATGAACTTCCGGATCGAGGGAATCGCCCGATTACTCGAGAGGGTCGACGTGCCGATCCACGTGAACGAACACGAGGTTCCGTGGGTCACCCGCACCACCGGTGTCAGCGAGACGAATCTCGTGGCACACGCTTCGCACGACGTCGTGAAGGTGGGCGGCGTCGACATCGAATTGCTGCACACACCGGGCCACACCCCGGGGTCCCAGTGCTTCCACGTCGAAGGATGCTTGGTGTCCGGAGACACCTTGTTTCTCGATGGCTGTGGTCGAACCGATCTACCGGGCAGTGATCCCGGGGACATGTTCGAGAGCTTGCGTCGCCTCGATGGCCTTGCGGACTCCACCATGATCTTCCCGGGACATCGCTATTCGAACGAGTCCCACGAAGAATTGGAGTCGGTGCGTCGCCACAATTTCGTGCTGAAGCCGATGGACAAAGAGCAGTGGATGACGATTTTCGCGGGATGATCACAGCACGGACGTGAGAATCGCCGCCGTTCCGGCCAGTGCCAGCAAGGCCAGAACCAACCGCCGTGCGCCGCTCTCGGGAACCCTCCCGCGAAGAAGGAAGCCGATTCTCGAACCGAGCAAAAGAACCGGGATCGCCATCAGCGAATGGATCAACGCGTCGCCGGACACGTCGTCGCTCATCACGAAACCCGTCAAGGCGACGACACCCGACACCGTGAAGACCGTGTTGATCGTCGGTCGAAACGCGCTCATGGAAAGACCTCGGGCCTGCAGCGCGAAGACCAGCGGCGGACCGTTCGTGGACAGCGACGAAGCCAGGGCACCGCTCAGCGCTCCACACACGACGTCGAGACGCCGTGATCCGGTGGCCACTCGGTTGGTGGCCAACAACAGCACCGCCAAGATCACGCTGACACCGAGCAGGGCGCGCAGGACGTCGTCGTCGACTCGGGTGAACAACAACCAACCGAGCGGAAGCCCGACCAGTGCCGAGGCCACCATCCGCACGACCACGTCCCGCTCGGTGTCGCGTCGACCGTGCCAGGCCTGGAACGAACTCGTGACCAGACCGAGAATCGTGGAGACCACCACCGCCTCCCGCGTCGGGAGGGCCAGGGCCATGAGGGGCACGGAAAGAAGAGCGAAGCCGAATCCGACGGTGACTTGGGTGGTGGAGGCGACGAGGACGGACACGATGAGCACCGCCGTCTCGGCGCCGGTCACCCGACACCTGACCGTAGGACCATGGAGCGAGGATAAGCGAGTGGGTCATGTCCGATTCGGCTTTGACAAAATGTAAACTTGTCGTGTGTCATCGCAGGTCAACGGGGACGAAGCATGAGGCCGACGGCCCGAGGAGTTCGTGTCGATGCCCCGCGCTTGCGCGCCCGTCTCGATGACCTCGCCGAGATCTCCCCGATCCCCGGAGGCGGCTCGTGTCGTTTGGCCCTCACCGACGAGGACCGGGCCGGTCGCGACGTGGTGAGGTCGTGGATGATCGATCTGGGCCTGCGGGTGCAGATCGACGCCATCGGGAACATCTTCGGAACGTGGGATTGTGCGCCCGGTGCTCCGGTCATGACCGGCAGTCACATCGACACCGTCAGAACCGGCGGTCGGTACGACGGGAACTACGGCGTCCTCGCCGGGATCGAGGTGATCGAGACGTTGATGACCGCCGGCTTGACCCCCTCACGTCCACTCAGTGTCGCGGTCTTCACGAACGAGGAGGGCGCGCGCTTCCAGCCCGACATGCTGGGTTCGCTCGCGTATGTCGGCGGTGTGAGCCTCGAAGCCGCCCTCGACATCCGCGCCATCGACGGAGCGCGCTTGGGCGACGAGTTGACGCGGATCGGGTACGACGGCACCATGCCGGTCCCCGGTCCGGCACCGCACGCCTTCATCGAATTGCACATCGAGCAGGGTCCGTTGCTGGAAGCCGAAGGCGTCACCATCGGCGCGGTCGACGGCGTGCAGGGTATTTCGTGGCAGGAAGTCACCATCACCGGACAGAGCAATCACGCCGGGACGACCCCCATGCGCCTGCGCCACGATCCGGCCTACGTGGCGGCGTCGATCGCGGTCTTCCTGCGCGATCTGGCGACGGAGATGGGTGGCAACCAGGTGTGCACCGTCGGCAAGATCGACCTCGCCCCGAACCTGATCAACGTGGTGCCCGCCACCGCCACCATCACCCTCGATGTTCGCAACACCGACGAGGAACTGTTGCAGTTCGCCGAAAGTCGGGTTTCGGATTTCCTCGACGACATCGCGTCGCGAGAACGAGTGACGATCGAACGACGGCGACTCGCCCGCTTCGAACCCGTGGTCTTCGACCCCGAGGTCGTGGACCTGGTGGCGATGATCGCCGGCGCTCACGGACACGACGTGAAGCGGATGCCGTCGGGTGCCGGTCACGACGCCCAGATGCTGGCCCGCGTGTGCCCGAGCGCGATGATCTTCGTTCCCTCGCATCTCGGTATCAGCCACAACGCCGCCGAGCACACCGATGACGAGGACCTAGTCGCGGGAGCCAACGTACTGCTGGACATCATGTGGGAATTGGCCCAACGAGAACCGAACGAGGAACGCCCATGACCACGACTCGCACCTCCCGTACGATCGTCGTGGGGGCCGCCCAACTCGGACCCGTTCAACGTACCGATGATCGCACCTCTGTGGTGAGCCGCATGATCACTTTGTTGCATGAGGCTTCGAGCCGCGGGTGCGATCTGGTCGTCTTCCCCGAATTGGCCCTGACCACGTTCTTCCCCCGCTGGTTCCTCGAGGACATCTCCGAAGCCGATCATTGGTACGAAACGTCGATGCCCGGACCGCAGACCCAACCTCTCTTCGACGAGGCGAAGCGACTCGGCATCGGCTTCTCACTCGGCTACGCCGAACTGACGCCGGTCGGTGCGGACGGAACGAGGCACCGCTACAACACCCAAATCCTCGTCGACCACACGGGCTCGATCGTCGCCAAGTATCACAAGGTGCACATTCCGGGACATGCCGGACACGAACCGAACCGACCTTTCCAACACGCCGAGCGCTACTACTTCGAACCCGGTCCCGAAGGCTTCGGCGTCTGGCGGGCCTTCGGCGGTCTGGTCGGGATGATGACCTGCAACGACCGCCGCTGGCCCGAGTCCTACCGTGAGATGGGTCTCCAGGGCGTGGAGATGATCCTGTGCGGATACAACACCCCGATCCACTACGTTCCGGATCCCAGTCAGGACATCCTTCAAGGGTTCCACAATGCCCTTGTCATGCAGGCCGGCGCGTACCAGAACGGCACGTGGGTCGTCGGCGTGGCCAAAG
>JAURHL010000189.1 GCA_030833305.1 Acidimicrobiales bacterium
CTCGGAGTGCCCAACGGTCTCGGCTATTACGCGGCCAGTCGTGCGGCGCCGTTGTTGCCGGCCGGCCCGCAGCCCGTGGCGGCCGCGTTCTATTCCATCCATCCCGGATTCCTGAAGTTCGCCATCGAGACTGCCCTCGCTCACACCACGTGGGAGCAGATCTACGACGCCCGCAACGCGGCGGTTGGTGAAGGCCTGCGTCGGTACGTTCCCGAGATCGTCGACGAACTCGCCGAGATGGGGCCGGCGTTGTGGGCCGTGGCCGATGAGCTGCCCGAATCGGGGAGAGTCTGCTTCGCCGCACATCGCCAGGCCCCACGACCCGAGGACGAGCTGGTGTCGGCCTGGCTTGCCGTGAACTGCATTCGCGAATGGCGTGGTGACACGCATTTCGCCATCCTCACGAGCGAGGACATCTCGCGGGTGCAGGCCGGAATCCTGCACGACGCGCACCTGAACTACGGGGGATGGATCGCCCAGAGTCGCGGAGCCGATGAAGCGGCCCTTTCCGAAGCCTTCGCCGATCTCGAGTCCCGCGGTCTCGCCGAGGGCGGAGTGGTCAACGCCTCCGGTCTGGCGGTTCGCGAATTGATCGAGGAGCGCACGAACGAACTGTGTGTTCGGGTCTGGCGCAACCTGGGCGAGGAGATCACGACGCAGTACGTGAATCTGGTCGAGCCGATCGGTGAGAGACTTCTGGCCCGCATCGACGAAACCGCCGGCCCGAACTGGATGCCGGCGGCTCGCGAGCGTCGGACCTGAGAGCGTCGTCGGGTCAACGGTGGAGAAGTAGAACCAGAACGGAAGGGGACAAAATGGAAACGGTCATCGAGGTGGTGCGCAACGATGTCGGGACGAGTCGCGTGGCCGAGCGACCCGAGGCCGCGCTGGCCGACGGACAGACACGCTTCACGGTGGAGCGTTTCGCGTTGACGTCCAACAACATCACCTACGCGGTGTTCGGCGAGGCCATGCGCTACTGGGATTTCTTTCCGGTGCCCGCGGGTGACTCCCTCGACGATGGCCGCGTGTGGGGCCGTGTCCCGGTGTGGGGGTTCGCCGTGGCCACCGAGAGCCGTTGTGCCGACGTGCCGGTCGGAACGCGGGTGTACGGCTATCTGCCCATGGCCAACACCTTGGTGATGACGCCGGGGAAAGCGGATGGGACGGGGTTCATCGACGTCGCGGCGCATCGCGCGCCCATGGCCACCGCGTACAACCGTTACGCGATGGTGGACAAGGATCGGGCCTATCTCTCCGAGTTGGAGAACCACCAGATGGTTCTGTGGCCCTTGTTCATGACCTCGTTCATGATCGACGATTTCATCGCCGGTGAAGGTTCGGGTCGGCCCGAGTTCTTCGGTGCATCGGTGGCCGTGATCTCGAGTGCGTCGAGCAAGACCTCGATCGGGGCCGCGTTCCTGATGAAGCGACGAGGTGGCGTGACCGTGATCGGCCTCACGTCGCCGTCGAATCGCGCGTTCGTCGAGAGCCTCGGATGTTACGACCGGGTGGTGACGTACGGCGACGAGGGAACCCTGCCCGACGGCCCGGCGGTCTACGTCGACATCGCGGGGGATCGAGCGGTCAACCAGCGTGTTCACGGTCGCTACGACGACGAACTCGTGTACAGCATGATCGTGGGAGGCACCCACTGGAACGTGGAGTCCGATGGTGACCGTTCCCCGCTGGCCGGACCGAAGCCGGAGTTCTTCTTCGCGCCGTCGCAGATCGCTGTACGCAGCAAGGAGTGGGGAAAGGCCGGATTGGACGCTCGAGTCGGAGAGGCCTGGCGGGATTTCGCCCGTTGGAGCGACGTGTGGTTGGACTACCGATCCACGTCGGGAGCCGAACCCGTGAGAGGTGTGTTCGACAACATGGCCACGGGGGCGGTCGACCCGCGTCTGGGGCACATCTGTCGCGTCGACTAGGCGTTCGGAAATGCGAAACGGGGGCCGGCCCGATGGGCCGACCCCCGTTCGTCGAGGTTGATGAAACTTGGGAACTGGGGCTTAGGCCCGCAGACCCTTCTGGATCGCGCCGAACACGGCGTCCTTCAGCGGAATCATGCCGGCGATGATGGCGCCGTTCACGACGTAGTTCTTCCAGTCGTCCTCCCACATCACGCCCCAGCCGGCGAGGACGTTGGCCTCGAGCAACCAGACGATGAGGATGGAGATGAGCAGGGTCAGGTTGGCCCCGAGTACCGGAATCTTCTTGATGGTGTCGCTGAGACCAATGGTCCCGAGGATCGAGTGCAGGACGGTCATGACCGCCTCCAACAGGATCGCCATCACGATGAAAATTGCGACGATGTACATGGTTCTTTCCCCTTCGGGTCTCGCGGCCTCTCGACCGCGATCGCAACGTATGAAGACTGATTGGCGAATGTGGTGGATGTCACAAAAATGCCCTTGTGAACAGGTGAAATGTCACCCCGCGTGAGGATCGGCGGGCAGTCGGGGCCACGAATCACTCAGGGTGGTCACGAACGCACCGAGTTCCCGCTCGGGGACGGCCGATGTGAAGATGGGCGGGTGCCGAGCCGAGCAACGGAGGACCCCCGATGACCATGGTGATCATGCGCTACGACCTGCGGATCCCGCCGGCGGGTAGCCCCGCTCACGGGGTGACGGCGGCGGGCCAGTACGCCGCGTGCCTGGAGCAGGTGCGATGGGCCGATCGCATCGGGCTCGACATGGTGGTTCTGTCCGAGCATCACGGCACCGACGACGGATTCATGCCCGCTCCGGTCACCCTGGCCGCGGCCGTGGCGGCGACCACCGAACGCATCGGGATCAACATCTCGGCGGCGCTCGTGATCATGCACGACCCGGTTCGGTTGGCCGAGCAGTTGGCCACGGTCGATCTGATCGCCAAGGGCCGCATGAGCGTCA
This sequence comes from Acidimicrobiales bacterium, assembly GCA_030833305.1. Lineage (GTDB taxonomy): Bacteria > Actinomycetota > Acidimicrobiia > Acidimicrobiales > Ilumatobacteraceae > Casp-actino8. Next base: position 2,898 of record JAURHL010000189.1, read on the forward strand.
TCTGCGGAACCGGCTATCGCCAAGAAGAGTTCGAAATGGCCGGGCTCGAGTTCAAGAACCGTTTCGGCGACCTGGAGCGTTGTGTGGCCGCCCTGCGTCAGGCCTGGACCGGTGAGTACTTCGACCTCGACGGGCGTCGGATCAAGGTGCGACCACTTCCGCACACTCCCGGGGGACCGATGTTGTTGATGGGTGGTTCCACACCCGTGGCGGCGCGTCGTGCGGCCCGTCTGCGTTGCTTCTTCTCGGCGGCCAACAACGATCCGGCGGTGGCCGACGCGTATCGCGAGGAATGCGAGAAGGTCGGGTTCAAGGGTTTCGTGATGTTGCCGGCCAACGCCCCGGGCTTCGTTCACGTCACCGAGGATCCCGACCGGGATTGGAATCGCCTGGCGCCGTACATCATGCACGAGGCCCGCAGTTACGGCGAATGGCAACGGCCCGGACAGTCGTCGGTGGTACACGTGCACAACACCGACACCCTCGACGACGTGAAAGCCAGTGGTGTGTACGCGGTGGTGACCCCGGACGAATGCGTGGCGTTGGCCAAGAAATTCGGCTCGCTCACCATGCATCCGTTGATGGGGGGAATCCCGCCCGAGTTGGCCCAGGAAAGTCTGGATCAACTCGAGCGGGCGGTCCTTCCGAGAATCAAGCCGCGCGACGCCGCCTGATCGTCGACATCACGCCGCCGACCGAGACCAGCAGCAGGGCGAGCGCACCCACAACGGAATCGGAGCCGGTGGCCGGCAAGGTGCTCGGGTTCACCTGCGGAGTGCTCGGAGTCGGGCTGGCGGCCGCGGCCACCGATACCGACATGCGCACGCCGATGCCGCTGAACGGCTGCTGCGCGGTCACGGTGGTCTTGCACGCGACGTCCATCACCCGGCCGTGCTGCCAGTAGAGGAAGTCGGAGCCGAGGCCGCTCTTGAGCCGCGCGTTCGTGATGTAGAAACCGGTGGCGTTG
>JAURHL010000018.1 GCA_030833305.1 Acidimicrobiales bacterium
TCCGGCTTCGCCTTCGAGCAACAGCGGGCGCTCGAGAGTCAGGGCCAAGAACACCGCCGTCGAGTGCGTCAGCTTCGCGGACCTGTGGGTGTTGCTCGGACCGGACGCGACCGGACGCAACAACTGGAGCGATGCCGATGAAGCCGCCGCCGAGTTGAGCGCCGCGGTCGGAACCGACTTCGGGACCCTGCACGCCCCCTATCCCGACGCCCCGCTGACCGTCACGGCGCCCGGTGAGGAGTCGGGTACCTTCGACTCGTTCGTCGAGATCGTGTTGGCCAAGGTGGCCAAAGCGCTCGAGGTCGAGGACGACGCCCCCCGCCCGGACTACACCGCCAGCCCCAACGACAACGTGATCATCGAGGGCATCGCCGCCAATGACACGTCGCTCGGCTGGGTCGGATTCGCCTTCGTGGAGGAGAACCTCGACGTCGTGAAGCCGCTGCAGGTGGACAAGGGTGAGGGTTGTGTCGAGCCCACCGCCGAGACCATCGCCTCGGGTGACTACCCGATCGCTCGTTCGCTCTACGTCTACGTGAGCAAGAACAAGTTGGCCGAGAATCCCGCGCTCGAAGCCTTCGTGGACTTCTACCTGAGCGACGAAGGTCTGGCCGTCATCGGAACCGGTGAGGGTCAGGTGCCGTACGTGCCCATGGCGTCGGCCGATCTGGAGGCCACCCGCGCCGCCTGGGCCGCCCGCTGATCCGACCACCCTCATGACGCGGTCCGACGTCTCCTCCCCGGCGTCGGACCGCGGGACCGAGTGCCGCCCCTTCGGGGGCGGCACTTCCATGTTCGGGGAGCGTTCACGAAGGCCGGACCTCGGCGGGCCGGTTCTGGTCGTCGGGCCGTTTGTGAATGGTGAAGAATGTCGGCAAGACTCCGAATGTTCATCGAACGGGAGACCATGAGCGCATCGACAACCCAGAGTTGGACCGTGGCCGATCTCCGTTTGGCCGGGGGACGCCGGCGGACCGACGTGCGCATGCGACGTCTCTTCATCGCCGCCGGCTTGATCACCCTGCTCGTCACCGGTCTCATCGTGTACACCCTCGTCAAGGACGCGTTCTCCTTCTTCATCGACGTCCCCAAGCACGAATTGTGGAACATCGGCTGGTTCCCTCGTCGTGGATTCTTCGACATCAAGACCCTCGTCGTGGGTTCGTTGATGGTGACCGGCGTGGCCATGCTCATCGCCGTTCCCCTCGGTCTCGGGGTGGCGGTGTACCTGTCCGAGTTCGCCCGGCCTCGGGTGCGTCGCGTGCTGAAGCCGATCGTCGAGGTGCTCGCGGGAATCCCCAGCGTCGTGCTCGGATACTTCGCCATCGCCTTCATCAACCCCAACCTCATCACGGTGTTGGCTCCCGGTGCGAACAAAGCCTTCAACTTCGCCGCCGCCGGTGTGGCGGTGGGCATTCTCACCATCCCGATCATCGCCTCCGTCGCCGAGGATGCACTACGCGCGGTGCCCCTCGCCTTGCGCGAAGCGTCGTACGGCCTCGGGGCGCGACGAGTCGCCACCACCTTCCGTGTCGTTCTGCCGGCCTCCATTTCCGGTGTGGTGGCCGCGCTCATCCTGGGCATCTCACGAGCCGTGGGAGAAACCATGGTGGTGGCCATCGCGGCCGGTGCGGTCGGCGGCGGATTGTTCTCCACCGATCCGTTCCAACCGGGACAGACCATGACCGCGGCCATGGCGGCCCTCGGATTCGGCAGCGACCAGGTGGCCGGCGACGGTCTCGCTTTTCAGAGTCTGTTCTTCATCGGATTCCTGCTCTTCGTCTTGACGTTCCTGCTCAACCTTCTCGGCGATCGTTTGGTGCGTCGCGTGCGCGAGGAGTACTGACATGGCTCTGTCCACTCCGTCGAAGTTCGGTGCCTCCAGCGCGGCGGGTCTGACCGCGCGGATCACCAGTGGCAAGCGCGACGTGAAGGGGCGCGTGGTCGAGTGGGTGCTGCTCGCGACACTCGGAGTCACCCTCTTGATCTTGGTGGCGCTCATCGTGAATCTCCTCGATCGGGCCTGGCCGGTGCTGAACGGACGCTTCGGCGACTTCTTGTCGTCCGGACTCGATGCGTCGAACGCTCAGGAAGCCGGTGTTTGGCAGGCCATTCGCGGAACCTTGACCCTGGCGATCATCGTGATCGTCGTTTCGTTCCCGCTCGGAATCGCCTGTGCGGTGTATCTCGAGGAATACGCCAGTCGCTCGCGGTTGGCGCGATTGATTCGTATCAACGTGCGTAACCTGGCGGGAGTGCCGTCGATCGTGTACGGAATCCTCGGTCTCACCATCTTCGTGAAGTTCGCCGGTGGCATCACCGGGGGACGCACCGTCATCGCCGGTGGCCTCACCCTGTCGGTCCTGGTCTTGCCGGTCGTCGTCATCACGGCGTCGGAGGCGCTGCGCGCGGTACCTCGCTCCATCCGCGAAGGAGCCATGGGCGTGGGGGCCACGCAATGGGAGACCGTGCGGTCGCACGTGCTGCCCTCGGCGGCTCCCGGCATTCTGACCGGAACCATGTTGGCTCTGTCGCGCGCCGCCGGCGAAGCCGCGCCGTTGCTTCTGGTCGGTGGCATCACCGGTTTGTTGCGCACCGGGAATTTGAGTTTGTGGGAACAGATCACCGACGGTGGCTTCACGTCGATGCCGGTGGCGATCTTCTCGTACGCCCGTCAAACAGGTGCCGATTTCCAAGCCGTCACGGCGGCGGCATCGCTGATCCTGTTGGTTTTGGTGGTCGTCATCAACGGACTGGCCATTTGGTTGCGGAACCGATTCGAGAGGAATTGGTGACGCCGTGAACGAAACGCGGAATCTCGTCGAACAGGAGAATGTGGTGGAAGAGAATCACGAGGAAGTGGTGACCCAGCAGGTGGCGTCGCACGACGACGTCCCGGTATTCCGCACCAAAGACCTGTCGGTCTTCTACGGCGACTTCCGGGCGGTCCGTGACGTCAACGTCTACATCAAGGCCCGCGAGATCACGGCCTTCATCGGTCCGTCCGGTTGTGGCAAGTCCACGGTGTTGCGCTGTTTCGACCGCATGAATGATCTGATTCCCACGGCACGAGTCGAGGGAACGGTCGAGTATCACGGCGTGAATCTGTACGACCGCGAGGTGGACGCGGTCGAGGTGCGTCGTCGTGTGGGCATGGTGTTCCAGAAGCCGAACCCGTTCCCGAAGAGCATCTACGACAATCTGGCGTTCGGTCCGCGCCTCAACGGCATCAAGAAGAAAGCCGACCTCGACGTGATCGTGGAATCTTCCTTGAAGCGCGCGGCTCTCTGGGACGAGGTGAAGGATCGACTGAAAGCGTCGGCGATGGGTTTGTCCGGCGGTCAGCAGCAGCGACTGTGCATCGCGCGCTGCATCGCGGTGGAGCCCGACGTGATCCTGATGGACGAGCCGTGTTCGGCTCTCGATCCCATCGCGACCGCTCGCATCGAGGACCTGATGCAGGAGATCAAGCGGGACTTCACGATCATCATCGTGACCCACAACATGCAGCAGGCCGCTCGAGTGAGCGATCAGACCGCGTTCTTCACGACCGAGGTGAATCCCGAGAGCGACCGACGCACGGGTGTGCTGGTCGAGTTCGACAAGACGCAGAAGATGTTCTCCAACCCGTCGGACTCGCGCACCGAGGCCTACGTCACCGGACGCTTCGGCTGAGAGGAAGATCATGGAAGAAGCCCGCAAGTCCTTTCACAAGGAACTGAACGACATCCAGCAGGAACTCGTACGCATCTCGGCTGGAGTGGTGGAGAGCATCCCGAAGTGCACGACGGTCCTGTTGGAACAGGATTTGTCGGCGGCCGAGGCGATGATCATGGCCGACGACGAGGTGGACGCTCGCACCATCGAGCTCGAGGATCGTTGCATCCAGATTCTCGCGTTGCAGGCTCCCGTGGCCGGTGAATTGCGCCAGGTCATCGCCGCCCTCAAGATCTGTGCCGAGATCGAGCGCTCCGCGGACCTGGTGGTGAACATCTGCAAGGCGGCCCGGCGTATCTACGGTCACGACTTCGATCCGAAGTTGCGGGGATTGGTGCTGAAAATGTCTGATCAGGCCCGCCATTTGTTCAGCGAGGCCACCAGTTCGTACCACGCGGCCGACGCCTCGCGCGCCGCCGCCATCGACGACATGGACGCGTTCTTGGATGACCTGCAGCGCCAGTTCATCCAGGCGATCTTCGAATCGCACGCGGCGGGTCGTATCGACCTGCAGGTGGCGATTCAGCTGGCCGTGGTGGCGCGGTTCTACGAGCGCATCGGCGATCACGCCGTGAACATGGGCGAGAAGGTTCGTTTCCAGGTCACCGGTTGGCTACCCGAACAGTCGGGTGCGGCCCGTCATCGTGAACGCAGTTTGCAGGACCCCACGCCGGTGGGAATGGTCCGGCCATCCGTGGAGAACCCGCCATCGGACACCTGATTTCTCCGGTTGTTCACCGTTCGTTCACGGCGTCTCCGCCGGGCAGAAAGGTGAGCCTTTTAGTCTCGTTCACCGTGGGTGCACGGAATGTTCAGTCCTCAGGCGTCGAGTCGCTGATCGGGACGCGATGAACCGACTGGCGCACGACGAACTCGAGGATTTGCGCAACGAGGTGTTGCGGGTGTCGGCCAACCTGATCGAGAGCATCCCGCGTGCCACTCAGATCTTGCTCGACCAGGATCTGGAGGGAGCCGAATACCAGATCCTCGCCGACGACGAGTTCGACATGAGAACCATGGTTCTCGAGGAACGCTGCATCGCCCTCATGGCCCTTCACGCTCCCGTCGCCAGTGAGTTGCGCCATGCGGTGACGATCATGAAGATGTCCGCCGATCTCGAACGTTCGGCCGATCTGGTGGTGAACATCTGCAAGGTGGCCCGACGCATTCACGGATACGAGCTGGACGCGAAACTGCGCGGTCTCATCACGCGCATGGGTCAACAGGCTCAGAGCTTGTTCAAGCACTCGTTCGAGGCCTATGCAGACCTCGATCTGCCGGTGGCCAAGGCCGTGGACGACATGGACCTCTTCCTGGATTATCTGCACAAACAGTTCATCCAGGCCATCTTCGAGTCGCACAGCGCCGGGAACATCGATCTGCCCATCGCGGTGCAGATGGCCATCACCGCCCGTTTCTTCGAGCGCATCGGAGACCATGCCGTGAACTGCGCCCACTTCGTCCAGTTCCTGATCACCGGTCAATTGCCGCCGAGCGGTGATCACCGACGTGGTGGGCGGGGTTCGCTCGATCTGACCCCGGTCGGTGGAATAACGATCACCGGGGGAGTGACATCGTGATCACGCTCGTCCTCGTGTTCGTGGCGATCGCGGTCGGTTTCGTGGTGGGTCTGCGTCGAGGTCGGTCCGAGGCTTCTCCTGTCACTGCGCCGGACCGAGTTGGCGTGAACGAACCGGGAGAAGACGACGATGATGTCACGCTCCAAGTGCGCGCGGCCCTCGATTCGTTGACCGTCGGGGTGGTGGTGGTGGCCGCGAATGGTGCGGTCGTGTTCCGCAACGTATTGGCCCGTGGACTCACCGGGGCCGTGCACGCCGACGTGTTGGTGGACGAGGCGGTGGACGTTCACCTCCGGGGTGCGCTCGACGGGGCATCTCGTCGACAGGTGTTGGACCTGTTCGGACCGCCGAGAAAGGTCGTGGCGGTGTCGGCCACGCCGCTGTCGACCGGTGGTGCGGTCGCCATGGTCGAGGACATCACCGAACGTTCGCTCGTCGACGCGGTGCGCACCGATTTCGTCGCCAACATCAGCCACGAATTGAAGACCCCGGTGGGTGCGCTCGCGGTGCTGGCCGAGGCGCTGTCGGCTGAGGACGACCTCGACGTCATTCATCGCCTGTCGGGCAAGATGGTCGACGAGGCACTTCGAGTGGGTCGCACCATCGACGACCTGCTGGAACTGTCCCGCATCGAATTGGGTGGTGAGGCGGTGAAGGACGCCGTCAGTGTGTCGATGGTCATCGCCGAGGCCGTCGATCGCGCACGACCGCTCTCGGAGCGACGGGCCATCGACGTGGCCACGGTGGAAGCGAGTGACCGTATGAAGGTTCTCGGCGATCGACGCCAATTGGTGTCCGCGCTCGGCAACCTGGTGGAGAACGCCGTGAAGTACTCCGAGCGTGGATCCAAGGTGGAGGTGTCGGCCAGGTCCGACGGTCAGTGGGTGGAGTTCAAGGTGCGCGACTACGGTCTCGGCATTCCGACCCGCGACCTCGATCGAATCTTCGAGCGCTTCTACCGGGTCGATCGTGCGCGATCGCGCGAGACGGGTGGCACCGGGCTCGGTTTGGCCATCGTGCGCCACGTGGCCACCAACCACGGAGGCGAGGTGTCGGTGACCAGCGTGGAAGGCGAGGGTTCCACGTTCGTCCTGAAGGTTCCGGCGGCACCGGGGTTGGTCATGACATCAATGTCGGAAGCGGGATGAGGATCTGAACATGGGAATGCAAACCGTTCTGTTGGTCGAGGACGAGGAGAGCTTCATCGACGCGCTCACCGTCGGATTGAAGAAGGAAGGGTTCCGTGTCGAGGTGGCCCGCGACGGTATGGAGGCGCTCAACAAGTTCGACGTCGTCCAACCCGACGTGGTGTTGCTCGACGTGATGTTGCCGAAGATCTCGGGCATCGACGTGTGCCGGCAGTTGCGCAAGAAGACCCAGGTGCCCATCATCATGGTGACGGCCAAGGGGGCCGAGATCGACACCGTGGTCGGCTTGGAGGTCGGTGCCGACGACTACATCACCAAGCCGTATCGCATGCGCGAATTGGTCGCGCGAATGCGTGCGGTGTTGCGCCGGGTGCCCAACGAATCGACCTCCGGGATGACCGATCTCGACGGCAACACCTTGGTGGTCGGAGAGGTGATTCTCGATCCCGAGCAACACAAGGTGGTCGTGAACGGTGCCGAGGTGGCGATGCCTCTCAAGGAGTTCGAGTTGCTGCACATCTTGTTGGCCAACGCCGGACGGGTGCTGCCCCGCGAGACCCTGATCGATCGGGTGTGGGGTACCGATTACGTCGGCGACACGAAGACCCTCGACGTTCACATCAAGCGCCTTCGGGCCAAGGTGGAGGACGACCCGGCATCGCCCACGCGCATCGTGACCATTCGTGGTCTCGGCTACAAGTTCGAGCGGGTGCGCGGCTGACGGGACCGAGTCGGGTCCTTCCCGGAGAGCGAATGGAACCGGGGCTGTCGCACCCAGCACCTAATCTGTGGTCGTGAACGACGCGGCCCCTTCGAGTCTGCCGGGTCGTGGGCGGGGCGGTGGTTACGTGCCACCACGGCATCAACATCGGTTCGTCCCGTCGCCCTTCACCCGATTGGTTCGCGTGCACGCCTTGATGGCCGCCGGCGAGGCATCTATGGCGGTTGCTCTGGCCGATTCGTTGTTTCTCTCGATCACTCCCGGCGAAGCCCGTGGTCGGGTGCTGCTCTTCCTCGCGGTCAGTTTCGCGCCGTTCCTGGTTCTCGGTCGCTTCATCGGCCCGGTGATCGACCGCATGCCCGGCGGGCGACGTCTGTTGATCGTTCTCATCGCCGCACTTCGCGCGGTCGTGATGCTGTTGATGGTGTCGCAACTCGATTCGTTGTTGCTGTTCCCTCTCGCCTTCCTCGCCATGGTGTTGAACAAGACCTACGGAGTTTCGAAGTCGGCGGTGTTGCCGTCGCTGTTGCGCGACGACAAGGACCTGGTGCAGTCCAATGCCCGTCTCGGTGTCACCGCCGGAGTGATCGGGTTTCTGGCGGCCATTCCGGCCGGCATCCTGAGCGCCATTTCGCCAAAGGCGTCCTTGGTCTTCGGGTCGATCGTGTTCGTGTTCGCCGCCTTGAATGCCATGAAACTGCCGCGACAGTCGGTCACCACCGGCGAGACACAGCAGTTGGAGATCGAGGAACTGCGTCAGCCCAACGTCCTGATCGCGGTGTCGGCCATGAGCCTCGTGCGGGCTTCGGTGGGTTTCACGTTCTTCCATTTGGCGTTCTTCTTCGCCGACCATCCTCGTGTGGAGCGTCTGGATCTCGCTCCCAACGGCATGTGGTACCAGGTGCGCTACCACTTCGGTCCCCAATTCGGCACGATGTGGTTCGGTATCGCGGTCAGTCTGGCGGCCGTCGGTTCGCTGCTCGGCAACCTGAGTGCCAAGCCGTTGAAGCGACTCAATCACGTGGAGAACCTTCTGATCGTCGCGCTCATTCTCATCGGCGCAGCCGGATTGTTGACCGCGCTGACGTCGACGACGATCACCGCTCTCTTGTTGATGGCCATCGTCAACTACGCCGCAGCCATCGGCAACATGGCGTTCGAATCGATCGTTCAACGTGATGCACCGGACGCGAACCGTGGTCGTGCTCTCGCGAACTACTACACCAAGTTTCAATTGATGTGGGTGCTGGCCGGCATCATCCCGGTGCTGTTGAAACTGCCCGGAGTGGTCGGATTCGCGGTGGTGTCGTCAATCGGGTTCAGTGGCGGACTCGTGTATTGGCTGAGCAATCGGCAGGTGAGCAAGGGACTCGAACCGTCGTCCGTCGTGGCGCAATTGCGACAGCGCTTCAGTCGCCGCTGACCTCGAGACGAGCCAACCACAGCCCGGGGGCCTCGAGTTCGGCGGGCGTGGGGAGATTCCCGGCCGCGTCGTAGAGCGGCGACAGCCCGTCGGCACCGGCGCGCTGCACCACACCGTCGACGAACGATCGACCGGTCTCCACCTGGTGACGGGTGATGTGGACGCCGAGCAAACGCTCGACGAAAGTGGTTTCCTCGCCCCCGTCGACGCGACGACGACGAGCTGCCTCGGCGATTCGGGCCGGGTTACCCAGGATGCGACCACCCACCAGATCCGTCATGTAATCGCTCCATCCGATGACCACCGACAACATGGTGTCGAGTCGGGGACGTAGTCGGTCCTGCTCCGGCGTGCGCACTGCTCCGAGCAGCAACTCGGGATCGCCGAGAATTCGCTGCAACGACGCCATAATGTCGTTCGGATCCGAGGACTCGATGGCCGACAGTTTCTCGCTGATGGCCCGGGGATCCGGTCGAAATGCCGCCACGTGAGCCGAGACGAGCGAGTTGACGGCATCACGCACGTGGCCGAGTCCGTAGATCTGATGCGTGACGAACTCACGAACGAGCGTCCACATGCGAACGTCGTCACGGGGTAGATCCCAGTCCGTGGCGAACCCGTCGATGTTGTGCGCCAACAAGGCGACCCGATTGCCGGGAGGTCGCGGCAGAGGTAGGTCGTATTGCCCGAGCGAACGCTTGGCGATGAGGCCGACCATCGAACCGACCGTCATGCCCATCGTCAGGGGGGCGAGCATTCCGGTGAGATTCGTGAACATCTCGGACATCGGGTCGGCGGATTCGCCGTTGCCGGAATCGGTGCGGGGGCCACCGAGAGCCGTCGCCAGATCGGTGAACAGCGGGCGGTAATCGTCGAGCGTGCGTTGGGCGCACTGACCGGACGTCACCATGTCGGGCTCCATTCCGATGATGTCGCAACGGTCGCCGATTCCCGACCCGATCTGAACTTGCATGGCGGCGATACGCGCCAGCTCCTCGAACTCGAGTCGAACCTTCGGGTCGATGTTCGACTCGGGTGTACCGGAGGTCGCGGTCGATTGGGCGATCTGGCGCGCCGTTTCCCATTGGATGGGTCCTTGACCTTGGAACATCTTCATCATGTCCCCGAACATTCCGCCGAACATTCCGCCGAACATCTTGCCGAACGGGTCGTCGCCGTCACCGGAGCCGAAATCGAACGGGCGGGGGACATCATCGGCCACGAACGCGAGCCTACGACCTGCGCCCCGATGTCGCCTGTCGGGCCCCGCGCGATGATCGGGGTGATGGACAGGAAGTAGCGTTCCAGTCATGACCGCGATGGACGCCCCGCTCGACACGGCGGATCCGCGGACCGAACGCGTGTCGGTGGTCGTCACGGGCGCGCTGTGGCCGCTGGGTCGACGGGTGGTCGAGCGTCTGTCGGCCTCCGGGCGATTCACGGTCACCGAGATTCAGCGCGGAGAGAACGCCATCGCAGGGCCGGTCGACGTTCTCGTTCATTTGGCTCCGGGTGACCACGACGCGTTGGCGGCCAGAGGTCGAAGCGCGGCGGTCGGAACACCCGAGTTGTTGGCCGTGGCATCCGAACACGGCGTGCATCACGTGGTGTTGTTGTCGTCGGCGATGGTGTACGGCGCCTGGCCCAACAACCCGATCCCCATCACCGAGGACGCCGCGTTGCGTCCGGACTTCGGGTTCGCCTTCGCCCGTCAACTGGCGACGGTCGAACAGATGGTCGACGATTGGCGCGAAGCCGTGCCCGGTCGAACCACCTGTGTCCTGCGTCCGGTGCCGGCGATGGCCGCCGATGGCACGAGCAGCCTCGTGCGGGCGTTGGCCGCCGGCATGGGCGGACGTCTGGGCGAGGACGACGTGCCGGCGCAATTCCTGCACTTGGACGATCTGGCATCTGCCGTCGAGTTGGTCGTGGAGCGCGGTCTGGATGGCGTGTACAACGTGGCCCCGGACGGCCACGTCCCCGGATCACGCGTGCGCTCGCTGTGGGGGATGGCGCCCCGTTTGCGTCTTCCCGATCGGGTGGCCGAAGTGGTGGCCGACCTGCGTTGGCGATTCCAGCGCGGTCCGATCCCGCCGGGCTTGCGTCCGTATGTGCGTTCACCGTGGTTGGTGTCGAACGGCCGTTTGCGCGCCGAAGGTTGGGTTCCGACGGTCACCAACGAGCAGGCCTTCGTGGAGGGGACCGATGCCAAGTGGTGGACGATGCTCACTCCGAAGCGTCGTCAGGAGTTGGCGCTCGGGGCCATGATCATCTCCGTCGTGGTCGGCGCCATTTCGCTCGGTGTGTGGTTGCGACGTCGTCTGCGTGCGCGTTAGTCGTTTTCGACTTCATCGAGCAGTCCCTCGATGTCCTCGATGGGAACGAAACACGGTGTCGACGTCTCCTCGGTGTACAGGCCCATCAACCTGCCGGATCCGTCGAAGACCGGGGCGCCTTCGGTGACGTTGGCCTCGGTGGTCGCCACACGGGACAAGATGATCAGCCCGTCCGCGGTGCGTTCGCCGACTCGGAAGAACCCACCGGCACCGTCGGCCACGAAGACATCCTGACCCGCGGCCACCTCAGCCGAGGGCGGCAGTTCGCCCTTGCCCACACCGAGGCGCTCCTCGACGCGGAGCACCGCCAAATGGAGCTGCTCGTCGGACATCACGACGTTCGCGATCTGACGACTCCCATCGCGGTGATCGATCGCGAAGATCTCACCGGACTCGACGGCCGCCCAGGTGGTGACGATGAAGGATCCGTCACCGACGACCATCCCCATCGGGTCGCGCGTTCCGTCACGAACCAACTCGACCACTTCCACGGAACGATTCGTGAGTTCGATCACACCGACGGCGTCGGTCTCGGCGGTTCGAGGTTGCACCATCACCACCAAACCCAACAGCATCAGGCTTCCGGCGACGATGGAGAAGAGCAACAGACCCCGACCGGTTCGTCCGATGTCGGGCCGATGCTCGACACGCAAGGTGTGGGCGGCGAAACCGAGTTCGGACGGATGGCGCCAGACACGTTCGTGTTGTGGTTGGGGCGCCGGAGGTAGGGCGTCGTCCTCGTGCTGGCTCACGAAGAGGTGAGGTTACTGAGCCGATCCGTGCGAGTGTCGTCGGGCGAGCCCGGTGATGGAAGCCAACCGCTACGATTCGAGTGTGATCTCCGAGCGGACGACCGACGAATGGTTCGCCATCGGTGACGCGCCCCTGTCGGTCGGGGAACTGTACGACTGGGCCGTGCGACCCGACTGTGGGGCGGTGGTCGTCTTCTCCGGGACCGTGCGCGATCATGCCGTCGAGGGTGACGAAATACGTGACGGAGTCACCCACCTGGAATACGAGGCCTATGCGTCCGAGGTGATCCCCAGTTTTCGGGAGATCGCGTCCGAGGCTCGCCGTCGCTGGACCGATCTCGGACGTATCGCCCTTCATCACCGAACCGGACGCATCGAGTTGGGTGAGAGTTCGGTCATCGCGGTGGTGTCCGCCGCGCACCGTCCCGAGGCTTTCGCCGCGGCCCGATTCGCGATCGATGCCCTCAAAGCCGGTGCTCCCATCTGGAAGCACGAAACGTGGAACGGTGGGAGCGATTGGGGAACCGGTGCGACTCCGGTGACGGCTCCCGCCGACGTGTCGACCGCGACCGATGGAGTGGTGGCCTGATGGTCGCCGTGCTCGTCGCCGTTCTGGTGTTGTGTCTGATCGTGGTGCTCGGTGTGGCGGCGAGTCGTCGCACGCCGGCCAGTGACGACCATGTCGATGACTTCCGTCGACACTTGAATGCGCTCTCACCCGATGCTCGTCGGGCCGTGGTCGATCGGCCCGTGCCGTTGACCGGTATCGACGATGTCATCGAACGCGACGATCCGGAGGAAACCCATGGCCCGTGACCTCGCGATCGACCTCGGAACGGCCAACACCCTCGTGTACATGAAGGGCCGTGGCATCGTGCTGAACGAGCCGTCGGTGATCGCCCTCAATCGGCAAACGGGTGAGGTGTTGGCCACCGGACACGAGGCCTGGCACATGATCGGCCGAACCCCCGGCTACATCGTGGCGGTGCGCCCGTTGCGTGGTGGCGCCATCACGGACTTCGACGTGACCGAGCGAATGATTCGACTGCTTCTGCAGCGCGTGGGCGTGAGCCGGTTCACCCGCCCCAAGGTGGTCATCTGTGTTCCCTCGGCCATCACCGAGGTGGAGCGTCGCGCCGTCACCGATGCCGCCCGTCGCGCGGGAGCAGCCGACGCGCAGTTGATCGAGCAGCCCATGGCCGCGGCCATCGGTGCGCAACTGCCCATCGACGAGCCGGTGGGGAACATGGTGATCGATATCGGTGGTGGTACCAGTGAGACCGCCGTCATCAGCCTCGGTGGAATCGTCGCTTTGGAAGCGGTGCGCGTGGGAAGTTTCGACATCGACGCGGCCATTCAGAACTACGTGCGTCGTGAGCACGGCATCGCCATCGGCGAGCGCACCGCGGAGGAGATCAAGAAGGCCATCGGATCGGCGGCTCCGACCCCCGACGAAGTCGAGGCCGAGGTGAGCGGTCGGGATTTGATGATGGGTCTGCCCAAGACCGTGGTGCTCACTCCCGAGGAGATCCGGTATGCGATCGATGACGTCGTCACCCAGATCGTGCAATCGGTCGTGCGTTGTCTCGCCAAGGCTCCCGCCGAGTTGGCGCAGGACTTCTTGGTGCGGGGCATGTACTTGGTGGGTGGTGGAGGATTACTTCGCGGATTGGCCGATCGCATTCAGCGCGAGACCCAGGTGCCGGTGTTGATGTCGAACATGCCCCTCGAGGCCGTGGTGCTCGGAGCGGGGCATTGCATCGAGAATTACGATGCTCTGAAGCGAATGTTCATGGGTCAGCGCCGCTGACGGGCGCGCGTTGTCGATTCGTCAGGCGGAAACGACCGGAACCACTGGACCATCCTGCGACAACACCCACAGTTCTCCGGAGGCGTCGGCGAGCACGCCGACCGCACGCGAGACCGTGCCGAGGATCGTGGTGCCGCACGTCGCGCGCTCGTCGTCGAAGCACGTGGCGATGACCTCTCCGGTGCACCAGTCGGCGTACACGAACCAGGTTCCCGACGCACCGATGCTCTCTCCTCGATACACCGCGCCACCCGAGATGGAACAACGGCCGTCGGTGTGTCGGTATTCGAGCACGGGCCGCACGGGGGAGTAGCGGGCGTCGGCGGTGGCCTGGTCGGCGTTGAAAATGGCGTTGCCCTCGAGGTGACTCCAGCCGAAACTGACACCGTCGATCTCCGAGCGGGCGACCACGTTGACCTCCTCGATCTCGCTCTGGCCGACGTCGGTGATCCAGAACTCGTCGGTGCTCTGGTCGAGGAACACCCGCCAGGGGTTGCGCAGTCCGGCGGCCACCACCTCGCCGGTGTTCCAGACACCGTCTTGCTCGGACATGCGGACCACCTTGCCCAATGGATGCGTGGGGTTCAGCGCGAACCGTTCGGGGTCGCCTCCCGCACCGCCGTCACCGGTGAACACCCAGAGGCTGCCATCGGCCCACACGATCTCGCCGCCGTTGTGGTTGGGGTAGGGCTGTTCGAGGAAATAGATGCGGGTACGAGAGGACTCGTCGAAGGAGCCGTTGGCGCGCACAAAGTACTGGTCGACGTTCGTGTGGCCGTCGAGGTCGGTGTAGTTCACGAACGCGCGCGCACCATCGAACGAGAAAGCCAGACCCAACAATCCGCGTTCCCCCTCGGCGCGCGTGAGGTCGCTCATGTCGAGAGCGAGCGTTCCTCGTGTGCCGTCGGGGTTCATCATCGACACCACTCCGGTTCGCTCGACCAGATAGTCGGTCGGCGTGGCACCGGGGACGAAACGCGACGCGATGTCGACCGGCTCGGTCCAACCGGTCGCTGGCTCGCCGAGTGTCGCGGAGAACACGGGCTCGATCTCCGGACCGGTGTCGCTCGTCGGGGTCTCCACCGGGGTCGACGAAGTGGCCAGGGACACCTCGGACCCGAGGTCGGGATCGGCACTCTGCACCGATCCGCAACCGACCAGAAGAACCGCGCCGAGAACGGGGACGATGAGCGACCGCATCACGAACGTTCGCGACGGATGAGACCCTCTTGGACGACGGTGATCGCCAGATGTCCGTCGTGGGTGAAGATCGAACCGGTGGCCAGACCTCGAGCACTGGACGTGCTGGGGGTCATCTGGTCGTAGAGCAACCATTCGTCGGCGCGGAACGGACGATGGAACCACATGGCGTGGTCGAGGCTGGCCATCTGCAACCCGCTGTCGGACCAATTGAGGCCATGAGGGAGCACCGTGGTGTCGAGCAAGGTCATGTCACTGGCGTATGTGACGATGCAGGCGTGCAACGTGGGGTCGTCGGGCAGACGACCGTCGGCGCGCAACCACACCGACTGTTGCATCGTGGGAACGCGCGAGCGCGACATGGGGTCGCCCTGCACGTAACGAATGTCGATGGGTCGGGGACGCTCGTACCACTCGCCGAGCAGATGCTTGTGCGGAGCCATGCGCGTCTTGAAGTCGGGCAACGTGTCGGCCGCCGGGACATCGGGCATGTCGACCTGGTGCGACAAGCCCTCCTCGGGGGCGTGGAAGCTGGCCTGCAGGTTGAAGATGGCCTGACCGTGTTGGATGGCCACGACGCGACGTGTGGTGAAACTCTTGCCGTCGCGGATGCGGTCGACGTCGTAGAGGATCGGGGCCATCGGATCCCCGGGACGCAGGAAGTAGGCGTGCAACGAGTGAACCCGACGGTCGCGGTCATCGACGGTCCGCGAGGCCGCCACCAGCGCCTGTCCGGCGACCTGTCCGCCGAAGACGCGTTGACGGTTCTCTTGGGGCGATCGTCCGCGGAAGATGTTGACCTCGATGGGCTCGAGATCCAGCAGGGAGATGAGGTCGTCCAGAGCGTCGAAGTCCGAGTCACCGGGGGCGGGAGGAACCATGGACTCATCTTGGCACGAACTCGGCTGGGAGACGCCTTCATCGAGGGCGGTAAGGTGCGCCCGTGGCACTTCTCCCTTTGAACCCCGATGAACTCCTGTCCACCACCCGAGCCGTCCGCAAGCGCCTCGACTTCGACAAGCCGGTCCCCGACGACCTGATCCGCGAGTGCGTGTCCCTGGCGATGCAGTCGCCCTCGGGCTCGAACAGCATGACCATGCAGTTCTTGGTCGTGAAGGACGCGGCCAAGCGCAAGGCCATCGGTGAGGTCTACCGCGAGTGTTTCTCGATCTACCAACAGATGGACGGCGTCTACATCCGTACCATCGACAAGGGCGACGAACTGTTGAACAAGCAACAGCAGCGCTCGGCCGACTCCGCCGACTATCTCGCCGATCACATGGGTGACGCCCCGGTGCTGGTGATCCCGTGCAGCGTGGGCGGTCGCACCGACGCCACCGGTGGTCTCGGCATGATGGTGTCGTCGGTGATGGCGAACATCCTGCCGGCCATGTGGAGCTTCATGCTCGGTGCCCGTGCGCGCGGACTGGGTACCGCCTGGACCACGGTGCACCTGATGCAGGAACAAAGGGTCGCCGACATCCTCGGTATCCCCTTCGACACGGTTCAGCAGGTGTGCCTGTCGCCGTTGGCTTACACGAAGGGCACCGACTTCAAGGCGGCGGTTCGTCCGGCGGCCGACACCATCATCCACTGGGACACCTGGTGATTTCGGGGCGGCTGCGCGAAGCCGCCCTCGCCGCTGTCGGTTTCATGCCTCCCGACGAGGGAGACGCGCTGCACGAAGCCGCGTTGGCGGCGGGACGCGACGTGCCCGAGTCGGTGTTTCTCGAGGTTGGTTCGTACTGCGGACGTTCCACCATCTGGCTGGGTGAGGCGGCGCGCCTGTCGGGGACCGTGTTGTTCGCCGTGGATCACCATCGAGGCTCGGAGGAGAATCAACCGGGTTGGGAATGGCACGATCCGACCCTGGTCGACCCGGCGGTGGGCAAGATGGACACGCTGCCGTTCTTCCGACGCACGGTTCACGATGCCGGACTCGAGGAGCACGTGATCGCCGTGGTGGGTCAATCACCCAACGTGGCCCGACGTTGGACGACACCGCTGGCGTTCCTGTTCATCGACGGCGGACATGGCATCGAACCGGCGCGTTTGGATCACGAACTGTGGACGCCGCACGTCGCGCCCGGGGGAACACTGGCGATTCACGACGTGTTCCCCGACCCGGCCGACGGTGGTCGTCCACCGTACGAGCAGATTTATCTGCCGGCGGTGCGGTCGGGGCGTTTCGTCGAGACCTCGGCCACCGGAAGTTTGCGCATCCTGCGTCGCGTGGCCTGAGTCGAGTCGGCGGATCAGCGCGGGCGTTGTGACGCGCGGAGGCCGGCCCAGGCCAGATCGCTCACTTGCTTCGCGATCAACTCGGGATCGAAGTCACCACCCAGACGAATGAGTCGTCGCGAGACACCTTCGGACAGCCCGACGATGGCGTGAGCCAACGTGCGTCGATGTTCGGCGTCGATGTCGGCGGTGATGAGCGGTTCGATGACGTCGGCGATCATCGACGTGAAGCGTCCGGCCGCCTCGCTGAACTCGGCGTCGCGACGCGAACCACCTCCGAAGAGCAACTGGAACGCGTCGTTGTCCTCGTGGACCCACTGGAAGTAGGCGATGAACCCCAACTCGGTGCGTCGTCGACCCTCGGTGGCGGCGATGCGCGGATCGGTGACCGCGGTGAGCAGACGCGCCCCGGCCTCCTCGATGAGGGCGAGGTACAACTCACGCTTCGACGCGAAGTGTTGATACAGAACGGGTTTGGTGATTCCGGCGGCGTCGGCCACGTCGTTCATCGACGTCTGGTGGTAACCCTGTCGGGCGAACACGTCCATCGCGACGGTCAACAGTTGTTCGCGTCGCTCGGCGGCCGGCAATCTCATCGACATCACCCGACACGGTACTCGCCGACCGTCGACACCGCCGATGGCCGGAATCAGATACCCCGGGATCGGTCGTCCTTCTCGGCGGCCTTCACGGCGTAGCCGAGCACGATGGCCGGAGCGAGCAGGATCGATCCCAGAACCAACGACACCGTGATGGCCGTGACGATCGGACCCTTGAAACCGAAGGCGAAGGCCATCACGAACAGTGCGATGGCCACCGCGTACAGCAGGTATCCGATTCGGTTGGCCAGCAGAGTCCACTTGGCGATGCGGGCTCGGCGTTCGCGGACCGGGTCGGACGACGGAGTGTTCACCCCTGAACAATGCTGCACGGACGACGGCCCGTGCCAATCCTGACGATTACGGTGATCGCGTGGCTGTTCACCTGACATGGAACGCGGACGTCTGCTCCATTCGCATCGATCGTCCGGACAAGCGCAACGCCGTCGATTTGGCGACGTTGCACGAGATCGCCGCCGCGCAATCGGAGGCCGCCGCGAAACGCGCGCGGGTGATCGTGCTCTCGGGTGAACCACCGGCTTTCTGCAGCGGTGCGGATCTGGGTGGTGTCGAGTTGGGGGAGTTCACCGACACCCTTCTGTCGGTGTTGCGTGGCTTCGGCGAGTTGGGCGGCATCACCCTGGCCGCGGTCGAAGGGGCCGCACTGGGAGCAGGTTCGCAGTTGGCCGCCGCCTGCGATCTGCGCATGGCGTCGGCGAACGCCCGATTCGGAGTACCGGCCGCGAAGCTGGGCCTGGCCGTCGACACGTGGACCGTGGCCCGTCTCGGCCGTGAAGCCGGCTGGAGCGTCGCGCGTCGGATGCTGATCACCGGCGAAGCCATCGCCGCCGCCGACGTGTTGGGCGGTTTCGTCCACCGACTCGGTTCGTGGAGCGAGGCCATGGAGTGGGCCGAGGAACTGAGTGCGGTGGCGCCGCTGACGGTGAAGGCGCACAAGCTGGCCCTCGAGCGCCTGTTCTCGTTGGTGGCCGATGGCGCGGAGAATCCGTCGATCGACGAGGTGGAGCGAGCGCGATTGGCGGCGTGGGAGAGCGATGACGCCGTCGAGGGACGAGCCGCGTTCATGGAGAAGCGAGCGCCACGTTTCCGTGGCGACTGATGAACGCTACGCGCGTCGACGATCACGCGATCGCACGGAGAAGTAGACCCGCACGAAGATGATCGCCATGCCGCCGAGCATGA
>JAURHL010000190.1 GCA_030833305.1 Acidimicrobiales bacterium
GATCGGGGCGCAGACCCAGAGCCATGTGCACGGCTTGGTAAATGTTCAGCGTGGTGTTGTCGTGCAGTGCCACCTCGCCGGGGTGACTGCCGATGATGGCACCCATGCGGTCGCCAACGCGCCGCGGCATGTCGAGCCAATGGCTCCAACTGGTGATGAGATCGGCCGCCCATTCGGTCTCGACCATTCTCTTCAAGCGCTCGACCGTGGCCTTCGGTGTGCGACCGAGCGAGTTGCCATCCAAGTAGACGACCTCGTCGTCGGGGATGAGGAATTCGTCGCGGAACGAGGCCAACGGGTCGGAGCGGTCGAGTCGTTCGGCGTCGTCGCGGGAGATCACCGTGTCATTCTGCCCGAGAACCGAACCGCGGTTGTGGAGCGGGTGACGGGAATCGAACCCGCGTTCTCAGCTTGGGAAGCTGATGTTCTGCCATTGAACTACACCCGCAGACAGGGGAGAGATTATCGGGGGTAGGGCGAGCCGTCACCTGCTGACTGGGTCGCCCTACCCACTACGGTAAGGGTCGTGATTCTGTCCGACCGCAGCCTGCGGGAGGCCCTCGCGGCCGGCCGCATTGTCATCGACCCGCTCGACGAGGCGATGATCCAGCCCTCCTCCATCGACGTGCGTCTGCACCATTTGTTCCGCGTGTTCCGCAACCACACCGCCGGTGTGATCGACGTGAAGAAGGACATGACCGGTCTCACCGAGTTGGTCGAGATTCCCGAAGACGGAGTGTTCATGTTGCACCCGGGTGAATTCGTTCTGGGCAGCACCCTGGAGCGCGTGGGCGTGCCCAACGATCTGGTCGCCCGTATCGAGGGCAAGAGTTCGCTCGGTCGGCTCGGTTTGCTCATTCATTCGACCGCCGGATTCATCGACGCCGGCTTCGATGGTCACGTCACCCTCGAATTGGCGAACGTGGCCAGCCTGCCCATCACCTTGTATCCCGGCATGAAGATCGGTCAGGTGAGCTTCATGCAGATGACCACCCCGGCCGACAAGCCGTACGGCCAGGGCGCGCGAGGTTCGAAGTACCACGGGCAACGCGGTCCGACCCCCAGTCGCTATTTCGAGAACTTCGACAAGAACTGACATTCGTTCGGGAACCCGACGCTGATTGGCGTCGTCAGATGTGGCATGAACGATCGTGCGCTGTTCGTCCCCGCCCTCGTGGCCCTCGGTTTGTTGGGCGTGTCATGTTCCGGAAACGGCGAGACGTCGTCCACGGAGCGACCATTCGACTTGGACCCGAACGATGCCGTTCGGTTGTATTCGGCCTTCGAAGACTGTGACGGTGTGGTCGATTGGACCAAGGCGGAAATGCTCGAGCGCGTCACGCCCTACGGACTCGACATGTACCCCGTGTATTGGGGTCGGGATGGTGTCTGGATGGAGGACGCACCAGCGGCCACCGAAGCACCGGCCGCGGACGAGTCGACGGGTGGTGCGTCCAATGGTTCGGGTACTTCGGGAACCAACACCCAGGAAGCAGGTGTCGACGAGGGCGACATCACCGAGACCGACGGTCGGTTCGTGTACAGCATCATCGACAATCGTTTGCGAAGCGTCGATCTGGACACCGCGACCGTTCTGGCGGACCTCGAGGTGCCGCTGGGTGAATCCCAGATGGTGTTGGTCGGTGACGTGTTGGTGGTGGCCACCAATTCCTGGTCGCAGAGCACGTCCACCGTGGTGACTCGTTACTCGATCGATTCGGGTGTCCCCGTTTTTCGACGACGCGATCATCTCGAGGGATCCATGGTGTCGATGCGCGTCGTCGACGGGGTCGTGCAATTGGTTCTGCAGGCCGGCATCACGAACCGCCTGGACTTCGTCTCCCCGCGCGACGGCACCACCGACGCACAGGAAGCCGCCAAGGAGCGCAACATCGAGGTGATCGAGGCCCTCGACGCCGAGGACCTGTTGCCACGCTCGTTCGAGGAATCGGTACTCGGGGCGTGGGGCACACCGGCGGTGGCCATCGACTGCGCGCGCATGGGTCATCCCGGCGACTTCAGCGGTTGGGGTATCACGTGGGTCGCCGTCTTGGACACCGAAACGCTCGACACGGATGCGGCGTCGGTGCCGCTCGGTGCGGCGGGCCTGATCACGCAAGCCGGTAGCACGTACACCTCCGAGGAGAGCCTGTACGTCACGACGAATCGTTGGAATGACGTCGTGGACGAGGAATGGGTGTCCAACAACCCGGAGTCGCCGCGGACCGTGATTCATCGGTTCTCGTTGCTCGACGGCGTCGAGTACGTGGCATCCGGTGAAGTGATCGGAACGTTGTTGAACTCGTATTCGATGTCCGAATTCGAGGGTGATCTGCGAGTGGCGACCACGGCGTACTCCGACGACTTCGGAGGTGGTCAGGACAACGGCGTTCACGTGTTGCGCGTCGATGGCGCCGATCTGGTGGAGGTCGGGTCGGTGCGCGGTCTGGGTCGTGGCGAGCAGATTCAGGGCGTGCGCTTCGATGGCCCGCGCGGATACGTGGTCACGTTCCGGCAGGTGGACCCGCTCTACGTGATCGATCTTTCGAACCCATCGAACCCCGCGATGGTCGGGGAGTTGAAGATTCCCGGCTACTCGACCTATCTGAAGCCCATCGGTGGCGGTCGCTTGATCGGCGTGGGCATGTCGGGCACCGAAACCGGGCAGATCACCGGGGTTCAGGTGTCTCTGTTCGATGTCTCCGACCCGGCGGCGCCGCGACAGGTGGCGACCGCCGAGATCGCCGAGTGGAGTGAGGCCACGTGGGACCCGCACGCTTTCCTGTGGTGGGAGCCGACCGGACAGATCGTGATTCCGAAGGAGATGAACTGCGTCGAATTCGGTGGTCCGGGTTGCGAATCGGCGGTCGTGTTGAGGCTCGAGAGTGATGAGTTGGTGGAGCAAGGTCGCCTCATGCAGTGGTTCCCCATTCGTCGTTCGATGATCGCGTCGAATCGGTTGGTGACCGTCAGCGCCGGTGGAGTGTTGGTGAGCGACATGGAAACGCTGGACGAGATCTCCGACATTCGCTTCGACATCCCCGGAACCACCGCCGAGGACGACCTGCCCTGACCGTACACTCGTCGCATGACCGCATCGCCGTTGTCCATCGAGTTCGTGACGTCGGCGGTCGACGCGAAGGTTCTGCCCGATTCACCCGCCGAGGTCGCTTTCGTCGGTCGCAGCAACGTGGGCAAGTCGTCACTCATCAACGCGTTGGCCAATCGCAAGCAGTTGGCCCGGGTGTCCAACACGCCGGGGCGCACGCAGTTGATCAACATGTTCGCTCTGCCCAACGGCTCGACGCTGGTGGACCTGCCGGGCTACGGCTACGCGGCGGTGCCCGGTCGTGTGAAACAGGGTTGGCAGAAGATGATCGAGGGATACCTGTTGGATCGCGAGGAGTTGGTGAACGTCTTCGTGTTGGTCGACGGCGAGATCGGTCCCACGAAATTGGACGTTCAGATGCTCGAGTGGTTGCGCGCCAACGGCATCCCGCACACGGTGGTGGCCACCAAGCACGACAAGGTGAAGTCGGCCAAGCGTCAAACGCGCAAAAAGGACTTGGCGGCGGGTTGCATGTTGGAGCCCGGAGACATCGTGTGGGTCAGCGCCAGCAAGGGCATCGGAATCGACACCTTGCGGTCATTGGTGCTCGGCCATCTGAATTGACGTCGATCCCGAACCGGGAACGACGGAATCAGTGCGATCGGATCAGTTCGATGCGGTGAGTGGAGTGGCGGGGTTCGCCAGGGCCTTCTCGCCGTTCTCGATGGCTTCCAACAGGTGGATGGCGATGTCGGCCACCTTCACCTGATCTTCCTCGGCACCGGCGGCCTTCACGCCGTCGTCGAGCA
>JAURHL010000191.1 GCA_030833305.1 Acidimicrobiales bacterium
CGACATCGGATCCGTCGACCACCTGGAAGACGTCGGCGGCCAGAGGGTCGCCGGGCGGGTTGACCTTGCGTAGATAGGTCAACTGATCGACACCGAACCACACGATCCCGATCATGGCGATGGCGAGGCTGGCCGAGATGATGGTGCGTCGCCAGCGCTTCCAGCGCGGAGAAGTGATCCGGAGTTCCGGTGTCAGACGTTCGTGATCGAGGTCCGTCACCGGGGACACCCCCGGTCGAGCCATGACTGCAACATCACCGCCGCGGCGACACGATCGACGTACCGGCGACGACGACTCGCCGAGATGTTGGCCTCCTTGAGCGCTCGATCGGCGGCGACGGTCGTCATGCGTTCGTCGAAGAGAATCACGGGCACGTCGAGAACGGTAGCGAGAAGCGCCGCTTCACGCTGGGCGGCCTCGGCCGCCATTCCCAGTTCGCCGTTCATCTGGATGGGGAGACCGATCACCACGATCTCCACTTCCTCGTCCGTGACGATCCGCGCGAGGGATGCGTGATCGGAGCGAGTGGAGCGTGAACGTTCGAGCGTCGACAGAGGTGTCGCGATGGTTCCACTGAGGTCGCTCGTGGCCAATCCGATCCTTTTCGTGCCGAGGTCGACGCCGAGTGCCCGCATCAGACGCCGGCTGCCTCCCGAGCCAAACGCAACGCCTCCTCGAGTCCGTCGGGATTCTTCCCGCCGGCGGTGACGACGTCACCCTTTCCGCCGCCCCCGCCTCCGACGGCCTTGGCGCCGTCCCGAATGAGATCCGCGGCCGCCACTCGGAAGGACGGAAGAACGGCCGCGACGAGAGAAACTCCACCGGTCGAGGACACGCCACCGAGCACGACGGCGTCGATCCCCGTCTGTTGCCGCACCGCCACGGCCAGATCACGAAGGTCGGCGGGAGACAGGTCGTCGACCCGCGCGATCACGACTCCTGCGACGGCGAGGGCCGACAACTCCGACGCCCGACCGGACGCCAAACGACCGCGCAGGAGCTTGTTCTCGTCGCTCAGGTTGCGGATCTCCTCGAGCTTCTTGGACACGCCGTCGACGAGGTCCTCGACGGGCGAGCCCAAGAGGCGTGCGGCCTCGGACAGCGAGGTCTCGAGTTCACGGGCAAGTTCCAGGGTGCGCATTCCGGCCACGGCCTCGATACGCCGGAGGTTCGCACCGATCGAGGACTCCGACGTGATCTTCACGATGCCGATGTCACCGGTGGCCGACACGTGGGTGCCGCCGCACAATTCGAACGAGGACCCGGCGCGGAGCACGCGAACGGTGTCCCCGTACTTGTCGCCGAAGAACGCGATCGCTCCCCGTTCCATGGCGGCGTCCTTGCTCATCTCCTCCGACGACACGCCGGAGTTGCGCAGCGTCACGCCGTTGGCGATCTCCTCGATTCGGCGCAGCTCGTCGGCGGTGACGGCCGCGTAATGACTGAAGTCGAATCGGAGACGATCATCGTTCACGAGTGATCCCGCTTGTTTCACGTGGTCCCCCAGGACTTCGCGCAAAGCCCAGTGCAGCACGTGCGTCGCGGTGTGGTGACGTCGAATGGCCGTTCGACGCGGAACATCGATCGCGGCTTCGACTTCCTGACCGACGTGCACGTCGCCGCCCATCGGACGACAGAGGTGACGGCGCAATCCGGGCAAGGCGAAGGTGGTGTCGAGCACCGACAGAGTCCCGTCGGGACCGGTGATGGAACCGGTGTCGCCCACCTGTCCACCACTTTCCGCGTAGAACGGGGTCTGGTCGAGGAAGACCTCGAGATTGCCGTCGTCGGCTTCGATGACCGCGACCACCTTGGAGCGCGAGGTGTCGGCGGAGTACCCCACGAACGTGGTCTGGCCGGACGTCTCCAGGACCTCGCGGTACTGGTTCATACGTTCGGGCCCGTGCGCTGCCCCCTTACGAGCGGCCTTGGCTCGTTCGCGTTGACGATCCATCTCCAGCTCGAAGCCGGGAACATCGACCGACACGTTGCGTTCCGCGACGATCTCCTCGGTGACCTCCAGCGGAAACCCGTAGGTGTCGTGCAGGAGGAATGCCGTCGAACCGGAGATGCCACGGGAATCTCGAATCGCCGTGTCGATCTCGTCGGACAGAATTCCGAGTCCGGTCTTCAGTGTTTGACGGAAACGCTCTTCTTCCTTGGTCAACACCCCGAGGATGAAGTCCTTCTGCCGGACCACGTCCGGGTACGCCTCTCCCATGACCGAGATGGCGGTGTCCACCAGTTTGGGCATGACCAAGGATTCGGTTCCCAGCATGAAGGCGTGCCGCACCGCCCGACGAATGATTCGGCGGAGCACGTATCCGCGGCCTTCGTTCGACGGAAAGACTCCGTCAGAAACCAGCATGGTGCTCGAACGCGCGTGTTCCGCGAGAACGCGCAGACTGAAACTTCCGCGGTCCTCGTAATCGCCCACCAGGTAGCGGGCGCCGGTCGCGGACTGGGCGGCCTCGACGATCGGGAACAACGCATCGGTCTCCCAAACCGAGTCCTTGTTCTGCACCAGCGCGAGGATTCTCTCCAGACCGGCGCCGGTATCGATGGAAGGTTTCGGCAGCAAGGTTCGCGATCCGTCCGGAGCTTGGTTGTACTGCATGAACACCAGGTTCCAGAACTCCATGAAGCGATCCCCGTGAGGGTCGTTCAGCGGCCCACCGGGTGGGCCGAAGGCCGGTCCACGGTCGATGTGCAGTTCCGAGCACGGTCCACAGGGCCCGGTGTCGCCCATCTGCCAGAAGTTGTCCTTGTCGCCGAGACGTTGGATTCGATCCATCGGTACGCCGACCTGCTCGTGCCAGATCGCCTCGGCTTCGTCGTCACTGGTGTGGACGGTGACCCAGATACGGTCGCCGTCGAAGCCCAGACGCTCCGTGACCAACTCCCAACTCCAGGGTATGGCGGACTCCTTGAAGTAATCGCCGAACGAGAAGTTTCCGAGCATCTCGAAGAAAACGAGGTGGCGTTTGGTTCGACCGACGTCGTCGAGGTCGTTGTGCTTCCCGCCGGCTCGCGCGCACTTCTGCACCGTCGCCGCCCGGGAATAGGGTGCCACCTCATCGCCGACGAAATAAGGCTTGAAGGGGACCATCCCGGCGACCGTGAACAAAACCGTGGGATCGTGAGGGATGAGGCTCGCGGACTCCACTGCGGTGTGTTGCCGCTCGGTGAAGAAACCGGTGAACGCGCGACGGAGTTCGTTCGCCGACGACGGCGTCGATCGAGGAGTTGAAGGATTGGACGACGTCGACATTGAATCGGAATGTTAGCCCTATGTTTTCTCCGCGCCCGTGTGCTCTTCACCGGAGTCGCCATAACCTGTCGGAGTGACCGAGACGCTCCCCCCACCTCACGACGCCGCCCGCAACTCCAATGCGGCTCCGAAGCCGGTTCGAATTTCCGGCCTGTCGGGTCGCCACGAGGACCTGCACGAGATGATCGCGTTCGAGGATCCGACCGAGCAGCGAACGTGGATGATCGACGCCACGTTCATGCGGAGTTCCTGGAAGTGCATTTTCGGCGAAGGTTGTCAGGGTGTCTACGACCGTCCGACCCCTGAGTTGAACCAAGGTTGCTGTTCCCACGGTGCTCATTTCGTGGACGAGGCCGACGTGGCGAACGTGGTGAAGCACGTCGTGCGTTTGACGGACGAACAATGGCAAATGAAGCCCAAGGCCGCGAAGAAGGGCTTCCTCAAGAAGCACAAGAACGGCGACACCACCACCCGTCGGGTCGACGGTGCGTGCATCTTCCTGAATCGGCCGGGTTTCGAGGGTGGAGCGGGTTGTGCCTTCCACATCGCGGCCATGGAATCCGGTGAGCG
>JAURHL010000192.1 GCA_030833305.1 Acidimicrobiales bacterium
GAAGGCCCGGGCCGCCAAGTCCTTGCCACAGCCCGCCGGACCGACGAACAAATACGCGTGAGCGGGAGACTCGGCCAACGCGCGCAGGGTGGAGACGGCGCGGTCCTGACCGATGACGACGTCGTACACCGAGCCCGACATCTCAGATTCCCAGTCGCTCGCGCACGGTGGTGCGCACGGTGCCAGCGATGCTCACGGCGTCACCGGTTCCGTCGATCACGCACCAGCGCGACGGGTCGTCGGAGGCCATGGCATGGAAGCCGTCGCGTACCCGTCGGAAGAAGTCGTCGTTCTCGCGTTCGAATCGATCGAGATCGCGATGGGCCAGACGCGACATGGCGTGTTCGTGCGACACGTCGAGCAGCACCACGAGATCGGGCCAGCGCGAATCGAGGGCCCAGTCGTTGACCGTGCGCACGGTGGTCAGTGGCAACCGCCGTCCGTAACCCTGGTACGCGAGCGTGCTGTAGACGCTGCGATCGCTCACCACGTGCTCGCCTCGCGCCAACGCCGGGGCCAACACCTCGGCGCGGTGTTGGGCGCGATCGCCGGCGATCAAGAGCGCCTCGGCCACCGGATCCAGGTGCGTGTTCGCGGTGTCGTGCAACACGTCGCGGATGCGGGCGCCGATGTCGGTGCCGCCGGTTTCGCGGGTGGCGGTGACGGTCATGCCGTCGGCACGCAACGACTCCACCAACGAACGCGATTGCGTGGACTTTCCGCAGCCCTCGATGCCTTCGAATGCGATGTAGAAGGCCGCGGTCACGTCTTCTTCTTAGCCGGTGCCTTCTTGGCGGGTGAGGCTTTCTTCGGCGCTGCCTTCTTCGGCGCCGCTTTCTTTGGCGCCGCGGCCTTTTTGGCGGTCTTGCGTCCCGTCGACTTCGCTCCGGGCACCTGCCCCTTCTCGATCATGGCCTCGCGACGCAACACCAACAATTCGTAGGCGCGCTCGGCGAGCATGTCCTCCAGGCGGTCGCCCTTGCCCAACGAGGCGTTCACCTCGCCGTCGGTGATGTAGATGCCGAACTTGCCGTCCTTGGCCACCACCGGGCGACCACTGACGGGGTCGGTGCCGAACTCGCGCAACGGTCCGCTGTTCGGCGACGCGGCGCGTCCGCGGCGGAACACCTTGGGCAACGCGTAGATGGCCAACGCTTCCTCGAGCGTGATGGTCAGCAGTCGCTCTTCGTTGTCGATGGTGCGGTAGTCCTTGCCCTTTTGCAGATACGGGCCGAACTTGCCGTTCTGCGCCGTGATGGTTTCGCCGTCGGTGGGGTCGACACCCAGGGTGCGGGGCAACCGGAGCAACTGCTCGGCGTCGTGCATGGTGATGCGGTCCAAAACCATCGTCTTGAACAGGCTCGCCATCTTCGGCTTCTCCATGCCGAGCGGCGGTTGGTCCATCGTGCCCCACTGCACGTACGGGCCGAAGCGTCCGTTCTTGGCGAACACCGGTAGACCGTCCAGCTCGCCGATGGGTTCGTCGCTCTTGGGCATGGCCAGCAAGCGCAATGCCATGTCGAGGGTCAGTTCGTCGGGTGTGAGTGAATCGGGCACAGATGCGTTGTCGTCGCCGCGCTTCACGTACGGCCCGTACTTACCGGGCTTCACCGCCACCACTTCGCCGGTGGCCGGATCGGCGCCCAACGTGAACGAGTTGATCTCGGCGGCGTCGATGCCGGCGATGTTCATCTCGATGAGTCGCTTCAGGCCGAGGTCGTCCTTGCCTCCGAAGTAGAACTCGCGGAGCCATTCGTCCTTGGCCAACAACTTCTGGGAGATCTCGTCGAGGTCTTCCTCCACGCCGGCGGTGAACTGGTAGTCGACGATGGTGCCGAAGTGACGCTCGAGCAGGTTCACCACGGCGAAGGCGGTCCAGGTGGGAACGAGCGCTTGTCCCTTCTTCCACACGTAACCGCGGTCCTGCACGGTCTGGATGATCGAGGCCCACGTGGACGGACGACCGATGCCCAATTCTTCGAGCTTCTTCACGATGCTGGCCTCGGTGTAGCGCGCTGGGGGAGTGGTCTCGTGGCCGTTGGGGTCGATGGATTTCACCGGAACGAGGTCGCCCACCTTCAACGCCGGCAGCAACGCCTCGGCATCGTCGGCGTCGGGGGCGTCCTCCTCGCGGGCTTCCTCGTACGCCTTGCGATGGCCGGGGAAGGTGATGGTCGTTCCGCTGGCCGCGAACTCGCAGTCGTTGGCGGCATCGCCGGCCGCGGCCACGGCGGTGGCGCCGAGACGTATGGACACCGTCACGCCGGTGGCATCCACCATCTGCGACGCCAAGGTGCGCTGCCACACCAATCGGTACAGAGCCAGATCGGGGCCACTCAACTGACTGGCCACCGACTCCGGTGAGCGCAAGGGCAACGTGGGGCGGATTGCTTCGTGGGCCTCCTGGGCGTTCTTGACCTTGTTGGCGTACCGACGAGCGGTGGCGGGCAGGTAATCCGCGCCGAATTCGCCGCGAATCTGACCCCGCACGGCGTCGAGGGCCTCGTCGGCCAGGGTGACCGAGTCGGTTCGCATATATGTAATGAATCCCCGCTCGTACAGACCCTGGGCGGTGCGCATGACCTGCTGGGCCGACATGCGCAGTTTGCGTCCGCCCTCCTGTTGCAAGGTGCTGGTCATGAAGGGGGCCTTGGGCGACGAGCGATAGGGCTTGTCCTCGACCGAGCGCACGGTCACGGGGGCATCGGCCAAGCGGGCCACCAGGCTGTGGGCCGCGGCCTCACCGAGAACGACGACGCCGTCCTTCACCCGGCCGGTGCTGTCGAAGTCTTTGCCGGTGGCCACCCGACTGCCGTCGAGCTCCAACAAGGCGGCCTTGAACGAGGGCGACGTGGCCGACACCAGGTCGAGACCCCAGTAGCCCGCGGTCACGAAGGCGATGCGTTCGCGTTCGCGTTCCACGATGAGACGCACGGTTGGGCTCTGCACGCGACCGGCCGACAGTCCTCGGTTCACTTTCCTCCACAACACGGGTGAGACCTCGTATCCGAACAGGCGGTCGAGGATGCGACGGGTTTCGGCCGCGTCCACCAGACCGAAGTCCAGATCGCGCGGCGTGGCGAACGCATGGCTGATGGCGGCCTTGGTGATTTCGTGAAAAACCACGCGGTGCACGGGCACGCCGGGCTTGATGGCCGACTTCAGGTTCTCGACCAGGTGCCAACTGATGGCCTCGCCCTCGCGGTCCTCGTCCGTCGCGAGGTAGACCGCGCTGGCCTGCTTCACCAGTTGCCGCAACTCCTTGACCACCTTGGCGCCGCGTTCGGTGAGCTCGTACGTGGGCTTGAAGTGGTTGTCGACGTCGACGGCCAATCCCTTGGAGGGAAGGTCGGCCACGTGACCGACGGAGGCGCGGACGTCGTACTCCGAGCCCAGGAAAGACGCGATGGTCTTGGCCTTGGCGGGAGATTCGACGATGACGAGGGGCTTGGACATATATATAAAGCGTTACGAGAGACCGGTGAGGTTTGTCAAGCCGTCTGTTTATCGGCGATGTGGGAATGCCCCTCCACATCGATCTTCGGTAGCACACGATCGAGCCACTTCGGGATCCACCAGTTGCGCGCGCCGAGAAGTTCCATCGTCGCAGGTACGAGCACCATTCGCACCAGAGTGGCGTCGATGAGAACGGCCACGGCCAGACCCATGCCAAAAAGTTTCACGGTACGGTCGTCACCGGCCACGAAACTTCCGAATACGGCGACCATGATCAGCGCCGCCGCCGTGATCACGCGTGCCGTGGCGGCCAGTCCGTCGGCCACCGCGGTGGCGTTGTCGCCCGTGCGATCGAACTCTTCCTTCA
>JAURHL010000193.1 GCA_030833305.1 Acidimicrobiales bacterium
ATCACCGCGATTGAACGAGAAGATCGAGGACGACGACATGACCATCACGAGTCCGAACAACACGAGAATGATCGAGACCGCGGCGATGACGTAATAGCCCACGGGCTTGGGGTCCCGCGACGTGGCGTCCTGGTACCGCGACCGCAGACCACCCTCGCCCGTGCGAATGCGTTGGGCGCGCTCGTACGCCGCCCGGCGCCGTTCGGCGAGGCTGTCGGCCGAGCGACCCCCCGACTTCCCGCGGGACTTCTGACCGATCGCGATCGTCACTTTCGTGCTCCTGTCTTGGTCGTCGAACTCTTCTTCGCCTTGCCGCCCTTGGTGCCAGACACGTGGGCCATGACGCACCGGGCGAAATCGGCTCCACGTTCCTGATATCCGCCGTACCAATCGAAACTGGCGCACGCCGGCGAGAGCAGCACCGTGTCGCCGGACGAGGCCAGAGATGCGGCCTGGGCCACCGCTTCGGCCATGTCGGACGCGCGCCGAACCGGTCGATGCGCGGCGAAGGTTCCCTCGATCTCGTCGGCCGACTCGCCGATGGCGACGACACCCTTGATGCGATCCGTCGCGGCGCCGAGGGCACCGAGGTCGAGTCCCTTGTTGCGACCACCGGCGATGAGGATCACGTTGTCGAATCCGGCGATGGCGGTGAGAGCGGCGTGGGGTGTCGTGGCCTTGGAGTCGTCGAACCAGCGAATTCCCCCGGCGTCGGCGACCAACTCGATTCGGTGGTGGGGGGCTTCGTAGGAGCGCAGGGCCTCCGAGACCGCGGCCACCGAGACCAATCCCGGTTCGATACACAATGCCGACGCCACCAGGGCGTTGGAGATGTCGTGCGGCAGGGCCCGGCGCATGTCGGTCGCGGCGATGATCTCCCCTGAGGGGCACTCGAGAATTCCGTCGCGCACACCGTAGGTCGCCCGATCACCACCGATCTCGATTCGTCGGCAACGCAACGAGTCGAGATGACGCGACACGACGGGGTCGGTCACGACACCGACGGCCACGTCGCTCGGGCGAACGTTGCGCCAGATCCGAGCCTTGGCCGCCTCGTACGTCGCCATCGATGAGTGCCAGTCGAGGTGATCGGGGGCCAGATTCAGCCAGGCCGAGGACTGGGCTCGGAACGTCTCGACGAACGCCAATCGAAAACTGGTTGCCTCGACCACGAAGACGTCCACGTCCATGTCGAGGGCCTCGACGAGAGGAACATCGGTGTTGCCACAAGCCACCGCTCGACGACCCGAGGCCGCGATCATCGATTCGACCATGGTCACGGTCGTCGTCTTGCCATCCGTGCCGGTGACCGCGATCATCGGACGCGGGCCACCCGCACGCGACTGTTCCCACTCGTAGGCGAGGTCCAACTCTCCGTACACGGCCTTGCGTTTGGCCGCGGCGAGGCGAAGGACGGAATGACCCTCGGGAACGCCGGGAGCCGGAGCCACGGAGTCGACTCCGTCGAGAAGGGAAGTGAGTCGACGGTCGTCGGGGGACTCGACCAATTCGACGCCCAGTTTGGACATGGACGAACGCTTGGCGGCGGTCACGTCGTCATCGACGGCCACGACCGAGTAACCACGAGCGACGAGGGCCTTGGCGGTGGCCGCACCGGCCACACCGACGCCGTACACGAGTACCCGCTCGCTCACGGCAGCACCTTCATCGCGGCGTCGCTGATACGCGTGAAGTCGGCGATGAACATGGCCAAAGAACCCGCCACGCAGATCCCGCCGATGATCCAGAAACGAATGATCACGGTGGTCTCGGGCCAGCCGATCAATTCGAAGTGATGATGAATCGGCGTCATCCGGAAGAAGCGACGAGTTCGACCCGAGGCCTTGAAGATCGTCATTTGGATGGCGACCGAGCCGGCCTCCATCACGTTGATACCGCAAATCAGCGGCAGGAGGAAGTGGGTGTTGGTCGCCACGGCCAACAAGCCGAGTGCCGCGCCAATCCCGAGGGCACCGACGTCACCCATGAAGATGCGCGCCGGCGCGGCGTTCCACCACAGAAAACCTCCGCAGGCACCGGCGAACGCGGCCGACAGGACGGCCAGGTCCAATGGGTTCACGGTTCCTCCCGCGAGGACGCCGTACACCTCGGGGTTACGGAACGACCAGTATCCGATGATCGTGTAGGCGAGGAATCCGAACAGTGCCGACCCACCCGCGAGTCCGTCGAGACCGTCGGTGACGTTGACCGCGTTCGTCGTGGCCCACATCATGCCGGCGGTCCACAGGACCCAGAGCCACCAGGGAATCTCCCAACCCGGCCAATCGAAGCGGGTGAACGACACCGTCTCGGAGATGTCGGTCGCCGCCGCCAACCACCAGGTGACCGCACAGGCCAAGCCGAAGGTGATGTAGCCCTTCTTCTTCCAGAAGATGCCCCGGTTGTGACCCTTGTTGACCTTGATGACGTCGTCGAGCAGTCCCATGCCGGCCATCACCAGGATGCCGACGATGATGATCATCGCCTGGTTCGAGAATGCCAGTCCATCGCGCACGTGGGCGACGATCCAGCCGACGATGGCGGCGCCGACGATGCTGAGTCCGCCCATGGTCGGAGTCCCCGACTTCTTCTCGTGGTGCGTCGGACCATGATCCTCCTTGCCCAGGATCGGCTGACCCTTTCCACGATTACGGAAGAAGGAAATGAGGAAGCGCGTCCCGACCAAGGACAGGACCATCGAGGTCACGCCGGCGATCATGACGGCGATCATCGGCGCCCCTCCAACAATTCACGCGCGACGGCGCGATCATCGAACTCGATGATCTCCGTGCCGATGGTTTGGGTGCTCTCGTGGCCCTTGCCGGCGATCACGACCACGTCTCCCTCGCGCGCGTGCCGGAAGGCCAACGACATCGCCGCCCGGCGATCCACTTCGATCCCGATCAAGCGATGACGCAGATGGTCCGGCACTCCGGCCACGACGGACGCGATGATGGCCTCGGGATCCTCGGAGCGCGGATTGTCGGAGGTGACGACGACCGCATCGGCCAATGACGTCGCGGTCTCACCCATGATCGGTCTCTTCATCTTGTCGCGATCACCGCCGCAACCGAAGACGACGATCACGCGTCCGTCCGTGGTCGCCTGGCGAACCGAGCGCAACATCTCCCCCAGTCCGTCGGGAGTGTGGGCGAAGTCCACCAACACCACGAAGTCCTGACCGGCGTCGACGTGCTCGAACCGACCCGACACGACCGGAGCGACACGCAGACCTTCGACGATCGCCTCGAGATCGACACCCAGTTCGCGGGCCGCGGTGGCCGCCGCCAACGAGTTCATCACGTTGAGCGAGCCGCCCATCGCCACGTTCACCCTGACCCCTCGCCAGCCGTACGAGTGCGCCGTCGCCGACACGTCGGCGTCCGTGATGTCCCCCATCGAGAACGGGATCATCGGGATCGACGCGCGATCGAGCAGCCGCCGTCCGTACTGATCGTCGGCGTTGATCACTCCGACCCGCGACAGATCCGACTCGAACAATCGGGCCTTGGCTTCGAAGTACGCCTCGTGAGTGCCGTGGAAGTCGAGATGATCACGACCGAGATTGGTGAAAATCGCCAACGCGAACGAGGTTCCGAGGACGCGATCGAGCGACAGCGCGTGCGACGACACCTCCATGACCACCGAACGAACGCCGTTCGCATGACGCGACGCCAGGGTTCGCTGCAGATCCGCCGCCTCGGGGGTGGTGAGCGTTCCCGTGAGCGTCCCCATCACGTCGGTCGATGTTCCCGAGGTTCGCAGGATGGAACCCAAGAGGTGGGCGGTGGTCGTCTTGCCGTTGGTGCCGGTGAT
>JAURHL010000194.1 GCA_030833305.1 Acidimicrobiales bacterium
CAAGAACCAGCTCCTCTACGGAGAGGCCACGTTGTCGAGTTGGTTCGGGATGAATCTGCAGCGCGCCGTGATCCCGGTGCTACCTCGTGCGGACCTCGAGAAGATGTACGCCGACGGTGACGTGTCGGAGATCGCCATGATCGGACCCTTCGGCAACTACGACCTGTACGTCGACGCGATGCCACCGTGCGAACCACGTCACGATCATCGTTCGGTCGCTGAGGCGACGCGAACGACGGACCAGTGGAGCCCGAATTTCAACTACGAGTGCTTCCTTCCCATCTTTTCGATCGCCGGCGACGACGCGATGGCGGTGATCAAAGAGCATCCCGAGGTGTGGCTGGAGGGTCGTCTGTGGTCCATGCGAGCCACCTTCGCGGTCGCGACGTTGCCGTCGGAGAGTGAATCGGTGGTGATGCGTGCGTTGGACACCGCGTTCTCGATTCTGCGCCTCGACATGGGTGGCGTCCTGTCCACGAACGGATGGGGGACGCCGATCTACGGATGGTTGGAGGCCGGCGTCGACTTCGGACTGCTGCTCATCCCGCTGTATTCGGCACTGATCCTGGTCGGAGCGCGCGTTCTCGTGCGACGGGTGCGTCGTCGATTGCTCACTTCCAACGACGCGGCGCTGGTGGCGACGTCGTTCACGATCGCCTTCACCGTCGTGGTGGGAGCCGTGGCCGAATTGGGGGAACAGGCACGCTTCCGAACGATGGTCGATCCACTGGCCACGGTCGTGGGTGCGGTTCTGGTCGGGGCTCTGATTCGAGTGATACGTCAGCGACAGGCGACGTCAGTCGGTCGGTAGATCTCGGCACCCCCGACGGCTTCGAAGGTGAGATTTCCGAGGTCGACTTGTTCATCGAGGAGATCGCGGTTGACCACGAGGAACGCCTCGTTCGACAGTACGACCACTCCATCGTGTCGCCACAGGGCACAGGGAAGGGTCGAGTAGATCGATCGCTCGTCCACGGGCTCACCGGTGAGCGGCATGATCGACTGCGGTGGATAGACGGTCGACAATCCGGTGTCCCAGTGCACGGCGTCAGCGTCGTTGGTGACGATGACGGACGCACCGGTTTGCTCGGCGACCAGAGAGTGTCGCCTCGGACCGCTGGAGTCGCTGAAACGCTCCCCGATGTCCTGTGGTGCCACAGCCACGATGGTCCAGAGAACGAGTAGGCCGGGAACCATGAATCGGGCGCGGGAGGGGATTGTTCGGAGTCGATCCACCCCGATCCAAGCCGTGGCCACGAGTGCAAGAACGCCCGAAGGCAACATGAGCCGGTTGTCGGGCGTCACCAAACCGTCGAAACCCAGCATGCCGAGGACCAGGCCGGCAGTGACGATTCCGGACGCCACCAGAGCCAACTCCGCCGTGGCCGGCAGTCGACCGTTGCGGCGCATCATTCCGACGACCGCAACGACGATCGCCGACAACCACGCCAACGCGACGATCCATGACCACCAGCTGGCACCGTCGAGAGTGAAGTATGTGCGTCGCAAATCTCCTTGACGAGAGTCGAACCATCCACCGACCGATCGCACGAGAAAACTGATGTCGTCGCCTTGTAAGCCACGCCATCCGGCGTTATGACCGCCGCCCGACATCGAGGCCCACAAGGCGTTGCTCGCCATTGGCGCGATCATCCCCAGGGCCAGCAGTACCGCTTTGAGGGGATTGCGATGTCGGCGATGGTGTTCCCATGCCGCCATCACGACCAACGGACCACCGATGAAACGGAGAAGCCCCAATGAGGCTCCGAGAATGACGACCGGCCGGAACGATCCACCTTCCCGGAAACGGGCCAGTGCGATGACGAACCAGACCGCAACAGCGCAGAACATCGGCTCGGAAAGCGCTCCCTGTGTGACGCACCGTGTCGTCGGGAGAAGAACGATCAGTACTCCCACCGCACCGAGCAGAAGAGTGTGGAGGCGTTTGGAGTTCCGGGGTGCTCCGGCCACCGTCGCCCACGCAATGGCGGCGAGAGAAATGACGGTCACCAGTTGCATGGCTCGTCGCACGCCGATGAAGGCACCGAGGGTGCCCGCCGTCAGCGGATAGCCGAGGGGAAAGTCGACGAACGGGATGCGTCCACCTCGTTCGGCGAACTCGACCGCATCGAAGTTGGAGAACGACGGAGCCAAACGACTCGTGAAAGGGTGTCCGTCGGCGACGGCTTGGGCGCCACTCCAATACGAGACCGTGTCGAGAAGGTGCACGATTCCGTGTCGGAACTGCACGAGTCCCACCACGATCGCCGCCGAGGCCGCCACCACCGCAGCGATGGTGCGCTCGTCGGGGCGACGGAGCCGGTTACGGATCACATGCCGATTCTGGCAGGATGGGGACATGTCTTCCGAGGATCGCGTCTCCATTTCCATCAGCAACGGTGTCGCCGACGTGCGCATGAACCGCCCCGACAAGCGAAACGCACTCGACAACGAGATGTTCCTCGGTTTGGCTCGCGCGGGGGAGAGATTGAAGACCGAGGCCGGGGTGCGAGCGGTGGTTCTGTCGGGCGAGGGCTCGTCGTTCTGTGCTGGCCTCGACTTCGGCTCCTTTCAGCAGATGGCGGGCGGTGGTGGTTCCTCGAACAGCGAGGGCAGTCCGGGAAGCATGGCGCCGGGTCGCATCACACATCTGGGCCAGCAAGTGGCATGGGTGTGGCAGGAGATCCCCGTGCCCGTCATCGCCGCCGTGCACGGTCATGCGCTCGGGGGTGGAATCCAGGTCTGCCTGGGGGCCGACATCCGCATCGTTCACCCCGACACGCAGATGTCGGTGCGCGAGGTTCATTGGGGTCTGGTGCCCGACATGACCGGAACATTGGTGTTGTCTCGACTGGTGCGCCCGGACGTCGCGAAAGAATTGACCTTCACGGCTCGGGTGTTCGACGGTCGGGAGGCGTTCGCCCTCGGGATCGCCACCCGACTGTCCGACGATCCTCGTGCCGAGGCTCTGGCCATGGCCGCCGAGATCGCCGGACGCAGCCCCGATGCCGTCCGGGGGGCCAAGGAATTGTTCAACCGTTTGGCCAACGACGGGGCGGCCGAGCAGTTCGCCGAGGAGCGACGGGTGATCGGTTCGCTCATCGGGCGACCGAACCAGGTCGAAGCGGTCATGTCGAACTTCGAGAAGCGGCCCGCCAACTTCGGCTGACACCCCGGTCGGTGGCATGAATCACCCCTCGAGCGGAGGAATTCACCTCTGCCATCGGGGTGGTCCGGAGATAAGGTGATCTTCGCCGTTCGGGCCAGCGTCGTCCCGAGGGTTCCATAGTTCGAACCGTCGTGTTCGTGGACCCGAAAGTGAAGACGATGCACCCCCACAACTCAGCCCCGGGCTTGCCGGCCGCGCACGGCTTGTACGACCCCCGTTTCGAACACGACGCCTGCGGTGTCTCCTTCGTCGCCGACATCGAGGGTCGAGCCAGTCACGACATCGTGACCCGCGGTCTGGGTGCTCTGTGCAACATGGAACATCGAGGCGCCACCGGTGCCGAGGCCGACACCGGCGATGGCGCCGGCGTCCTCATTCAGGTGCCCGATCGCTTCCTGCGGGCCGTGGCCGGTTTCGAACTTCCCGCGCGGGGCGCGTACGCGGTCGGCATGGCCTTCCTGCCCGGCAACGACCACGACGCGACGGCCGCCCAAGCGGCCATCGAATCCATTTTCACCGACGAAGGGTTGACGGTGCTCGGTTGGCGTTCGGTCCCCGTCGACCCCAGCACCTTGGGCAAGGGT
>JAURHL010000195.1 GCA_030833305.1 Acidimicrobiales bacterium
AGTCGACCACTCCCTTGCCTCCCAGGGTATTGGGCATAAAGGTGGGGGCTGAGGTTACCCGGTTGGCATCCCGGTTGTTACCGGATTTATCCTTCCACCCGGTATTATTAACCAAATCGTACTGGGTGGTGTTGGCGGTGCCACCGAATCCGGTGGAGTGGTTGTACAACGACTTGAAGGTCGCGGGCGTCAGCGTGGAACGCGTGGGCGACTGCGTGGCGCCGCGCCGTGCCCATGCCGCCGTCGTCGACGGCGAGCGTGCCGGCTCGGGTGTGTGACCGGCAACTAGAGTCCACGCATGCTCGCGGCGTGGGGCCCCATCAACGACCTGACCGATTGGCTCAACGATGTCGCCGGCAACTGGTGGTTCCTGGCGGTCATCTTCGTGATCGCCTTGCTCGACTCGGTGATCCCGGTCGTGCCCAGCGAGACCACGGTCATCATCGGAGGCGTGGCCGCCAGCAGTGCCGGCGACGCGCCGTATCCGGTGGTGTTCGTCATCGCCGTGGCCGCGGCCGGGGCCTTCTGCGGCGACAACCTCAGCTATCAGATCGGCCTGCGCGCCAGTGGATTCGTCCAACGCCGAGCCGCCAAGAAGGAGTCCACCGCCAAGAAGTTGGCCTGGGCCCACGAACAGATCGAGGAACGCGGGGGACTGCTCCTGATCACGGCGCGGTTCATCCCCGGTGGGCGCACCCTTCTCACTCTGTCCTCGGGCCTCACACGACAGTCGCAACGTTGGTTCTCCTCGTGGGTGGCGGTGGCCGCCATGATCTGGGCCAGTTACGCCGCGATCCTCGGCTACAGCTTCGGTTCCAAGTTCGAGGACGATCACACCACCGCTTTCCTGCTGGCCTTCGGTGCCGCTCTCACCATCACGGTGCTCATCGAGGTGATCCGGTTCGCCCGCAAGAAGTTCGCAACCAACTGATCCGACACGGTGGGGTGACTGATCCGACACGGTGGGGGTTTCCCCGGGCACCCGGGCGTAATCTGAGAAGGCCATGATCGCCGTCATCCCCGTTCGCGATGGAGTACCGCCCGCCGGCGCCGACGAGGCGATCGGCGAGGCCGATGGTGAGGCCGTCTTCATCGGATCGCGGGCCGACGTGGCCGCCAAGGACTTGGCCGATCACGGCGTTCGCTTCTGGACCATCGAGGCCGACCTGGATCCGAACGCCGTCGCCATCGACGTCGCTCACGCACTCTCCACGCTCGATCGATCCGACTCGGTCGTGCTGCCGGCCAGTCCCGACGGTCGCGACCTCGCGCCCCACATCGCGCATCGCCTGGGCCGGACGTTGTACGCCGGAGCCATCACGGTTTCCGACGAGCGCGTGAGTGTGTCCGTGCGCGGTGGACTCGCGATCGCCGATCACCAACCCGCAGGTCCGTTCGTGGCCACGCTCCAATTGGGCGTTCGGGGCTCCGAACGCGACGAACGCGAGACGATCATCACGGCGATTCCGTCCTTGGTCTCGTCGTCCGGAGCGTCGGTTTCGTCGGCGGTGCGCAGCGACGGGGTGCTCCCCCCGGACGTGTCCACCATGGATCTGGCCGAGGCCCCACGAATTCTCGGCGGTGGCGCCGGGCTGAGCGATGGTCCGGCGTTCGATCTACTCGGTCGGGTCGCGATGGCATTGCAGGCGTCGATGGGCGTCACCCGCGTGATCACCGATCGCGGTTGGGCCTCGCACGAACGCCAGATCGGCACCACCGGCGTCGTCGTCGACCCCGACCTGTACGTCTCGTTCGGCGTGAGCGGCGCGGTGCAACACACCAGTGGTCTCGGCCAACCCGAACACATCATCAGCGTCAACACCGACGCGCATTGCCCGATGATGCAGATGTCCGATCTCGCCATCGTCAGTGACGCCAACGCGGTCCTGCATGAGCTCGCCACCCGGCTCGGAGTGGAAGCGTCATGACGGCACCCGCGCATGATTTCGATGCCGACATCATCGTCGTCGGTGCCGGACCGGCTGGTTCGTGCGCGGCGATCGCGGCGGCACGCGAGGGAAAGTCCGTCATCCTCGTCGAGCGCGGACCCTTCCCCGGCTCGAAGAACATGTACGGGGGTGTGGTGTACCCGCGCATCCTCGACGAACTCATCCCCTCCTGGTGGGAGACCATGCCGGTGCAGCGTTGGGTGGTGAAGCGTTCGACGATGCTGTTGTCCGACACCGGCGCGCTGAACGTCGACTTTCGCGCGAACGCTTGGGGCGCGCCGCCGTACAACGGAGCCACCGCCTACCGTCCCGACTTCGACAATTGGCTCGCGAATCACGCCGTTGCCGCCGGTGCACGATTGGTGTGCTCCACGACCGTCACCGGCCTGCTCCGCGATTCCCACGGCCGGATCGAGGGCGTCAGCACCGACCGTCCCGACGGTGATCTGCGTGCGCCCATCGTGATCGCCTGCGACGGCGTGAACAGTTTCCTCGCCAAGGAGTCGGGCCTGTACCCGCACACCGATGCTTCAAACTTCACCCTCGGGGTGAAAGAGACGTTGGCGTTGCCCAAGCACGTCATCGACGAACGATTCGGAGTTCGCGACAACCAGGGTGTCGACATCGAGATCCTCGGAGGCACCAGCGGCGTCAACGGTGGCGGTTTCATCTACACCAATCTCGACACCGTCGCGCTCGGCGTGGTGTTGAAGCTTCCGAAATTGGCCGCTCAGCAGAAACGTCCCGAGCAGATCATCGCCGAGCTGAAGCGACACCCCGCCGTCGCACCGCTGATCGAGGGCGCCGAGGTGAAGGAATACTCGGCGCACGTCATCCCCGAGGCCGGTCTCGAGATGATGCCCACCATGGTCGCCGACGGCATGCTGGTGGCCGGTGACGCGGCCGCGTTGTGTCTCGCGGCCGGCATCTG
The DNA here is from genome assembly GCA_030833305.1 of Acidimicrobiales bacterium. Classification (GTDB taxonomy): domain Bacteria; phylum Actinomycetota; class Acidimicrobiia; order Acidimicrobiales; family Ilumatobacteraceae; genus Casp-actino8. The sequence continues at coordinate 2,881 of JAURHL010000195.1, forward strand.
GCTGGAGGGCGTCAACTTCGCCATGGCCAGCGGCATGTACGCCGGGCAGGCCGCCGCCGAGGCGATCACCAAGAACGACGTGTCCTCGCGAGGTTTGTCGGGCTACACCGACCGACTCGAGAAGACGTTCGTGTTGCGCGACCACAAGAAGCTGCGCAAGGTTCCGCATCTCGTGCTGTCGGATCGCGTTCAACACAAGTACCCGGCGTTCGTCGCCGGCGTCGTCGAGCGGGTGTTCCGCGTCGACAATCCGCACCCGAAGCCCGGCGTCCGCCGCATCGTGCGCGAGGAGCGCAAGAAAGCCGGCATCGGGCTACTGGATCTGTTGCGTGATGGTTGGACCGGTATGCGAGGATTCGGCTGATGAGCCACACCGCCCGCATCGAGCGCGACAACGCGTGGCCGGAGATCTCCTTCGAGGAACGAATCGGCACCGCCGAGTTCCGCATCCACGAGAAGGCCCACATCACCGTCAACGGCGACTCGTGCCGCGGATGCACGACGCGCGAATGCGTGGTGGCGTGTCCCGCCAACCTGTTCGTACCCACCAGCGATGGCGGAATCCTCTTCAACTACGAGAACTGCTTCGAGTGCGGAACGTGCTATCTCGTGTGCAACAAAGAAGGCGCCATCAGCTGGACCTATCCCGAAGGCGGCTACGGCATCGTCTTCCATCGCACCTGAGTGACAGTGCAATGACAATCGCCGTATGTCTGAAATGGATTAACGCTTCGGGTCAAACCGAAATTGATGACGATCGTTTCATGGGATTCTCATACGCTGATCAGGCTGCACTCGAATATGCATTGCGCATAGCCGAAAATACCAACGACGAAGTCATCGTTGTCACCGCTGGCCCACAG
>JAURHL010000196.1 GCA_030833305.1 Acidimicrobiales bacterium
GTCTCGGTGGGCCACGGCAACCAACTCTCCATGCCGTCGAAGAGGGCTCCTTCACCGAGTCGCTCCCATTGCTCGCGACCCCACGGTTCGGTGGCGACGAGAGCACGCGCACGGTCGCGCACGACATCGGACAACACCAGCTCGCGAGCGGGAAAGATGATCACCTCGTCGAGATCGACGTCGCTGCGTTGATCGTGGACCGAGAAAGTGGTCAGTCGATCGACCTCGTCACCCCACAGGTCGATTCGTACGGGTGCATCGGCGGTGGAGGGGAAGACGTCGATGATCGCACCCCGCTTGGCCACCTCGCCACGATGCTCGACCAGTTCCTCACGTCGGTATCCACCGTTCACCAACGCGCGCAACAGCTCGTCGGGGTCGAGGGTGTCGCCCTTGCGGATGATCACCGGTGACACCGCCGGGGTGTCGGGGCCGAGTTGTTGCAACAAGGCACGCATGCTGGCCACCACGATGCGTGGTACGCGGGTCTCGTCCCGCAGACGCCACAGCACCTCCAGTCGTCGGCCCATGGTCTCGACCGACGGGCTGACGCGCTCGAACGGCAACGTCTCCCACGCCGGGAACAGCGCGACGTCGTCGGGGGGAACGAGTGCCAGCAGATCGTCGGCCAACTGGGAGGCCGACGTTCCGGTGGGGCAGGCCACGACGATCGGTCGACGCCCCGACAGTTCGGCGAGAGCGGCGATGGCCACCGCGCGGGCGACCTCGGGAACCGCCACCGTGCCGTCGACGGCCCCGATCAGCGAGGTGAGTGCCGGGTCGTTGCGCAAGGCGGAGGGCAACGAAGCCAAAACTCCGGCGTTGAGGCTCGGGTCGACGACGGTCATCGATCGATCACAAGGAGTTGTACTTGTTCATGGCGGCGTCGATTCCGATCTCGAGGATCGACTCGATGGCATCGGCGGCCACGTTCACGGCGACGTCGAGAACCTGACGTTCGGCCGCGGGCACTTTGCGCAGCACGTGATCCGCACCTTGCTCCTTGTTCGGCGGTTTGCCGACACCGATGCGCACGCGAACGTAGTCCTGGGTTCCCATGTGGCTGGTGATGGAGCGCAGTCCGTTGTGCCCGCCGAGTCCGCCACCGACCTTGAGTCGAACGGTTCCCGGCGCCAGGTCGAGTTCGTCCTGCACCACGATGAGACCTTCGTGGCCGGCGAACCCGTAGCGCTTGACCAACTTGCGAACCGCTTGTCCGCTCTCGTTCATGAACGTGGTGGGAAATGCCAGCACCGCGCGCTTGGTGCCCAGGCGAACCTCGGCGACCAGAGCACTGTCCCGACCCGCTTTCAACGACTCACCGGCACGACGGGCCAGTTCGACGACGACCTCTTCGCCGACGTTGTGTCGCGTGCGCGCGTACTGCTTGCCGGGATTGCCCAAACCGACGACGAGGGCGTCGAAGGCCGAGGACTTGGCGCGGGCGGAGTCACCCGAACGGCCGAGCAGGCCCATGAGTCGGTTCAGGACTTGGGCTTGGCGTCACCGTCGGCCGGAGCGGCCTCGGCGGCGGCCACCGGAGCGGCCTCGGCCTTGGAGCCGGCGATGGCGGTGACGATCGGGAGATCCGCGTCGCCGAGGGCGCGCGTGCCCGCGGGCAACGTGATCTGTCCGAGACGGATGACGTCGCCGGGCTGCATCGCCGAGATGTCGATGGCGATCTCGCTCGGCATGTTGGCCGGCGTGGTGACGATGTCGATGGTGTCCTGCGACGGGTCGACGAGTCCGCCCTCGGAAACGACGGCCTTGGCCTCGCCGACGAGACGCACCGGAACGGCGATGGTGAGTTCCTCGCTCATGTTGATGCGCAGGAAGTCGACGTGAGCGACGGTGCGACGCACGGGATGGCGCTGCATGTCCTTGACGACGGCGGGGTAGACGTTGCCGTCGACCTTGATCTCGAGGATGGTGTTCGATCCGGCGGCACCCGACAGAGCCAGGCGCAGGTCACGACGATCGACGATGACCGAGACCGGCTCCATGCCCTGGCCGTAGATGACGGCGGGGATCTTCTCGTCGCGACGGATACGACGGGCTTCGGAGCTACCGGAAATTCGACCGGAGGTGGCAACAAGAGTGGTGGACATGACGCGGCCTTTCGTGCCGGGCGGGCGCCCGGGGTCACAAACGGAGACCAATCCTAGGGGTGGGCGGGGTCGGTTCACTACCCCCGAAACGGCCGGGAGGGCCCGGCGACCTCGGCCTCAGGCCTGGTTCTCGCCGCCGAAGATCTCACTGACGCTGGTGTCGTCGAAGACGGCGGCCAGGGCGTCGGCGATGATCCGCCCGACCGAGAGCACCTTGATCTTGTCGATGCGGGCTTCGGGGGCCAGGGGCAAGGTGTTGGTGAGCACGACGCGGTCGATGCGGGAGTTCGACAGGCGCTCGACGGCCGGACCCGACAGCACGCCGTGCGTGGCCATGGCCCAGACCTCGGTGGCGCCCTTGTCGAGCAGGAGATGGGCGGCCGACACGATGGTGCCACCGGTGTCGATCATGTCGTCGGTGAGGATGCACAGGCGCCCCTCCACCTCACCGATCACGTCGAGGGCCTGCGCCACGTTGGTGCTGCCTTTGGGACGACGCTTGTACACGAAGGCGAGGTCGGCGCCCAGCTCCTCGCCGAGGTGTTGTTGCATGCGCTCGGCCACCTTGATGCGTCCGGCGTCCGGGGAGACGATCACGGGGTTCTTGGCGTTGTCGCGGATGTACTGCTCGATCACGGGCATCGCGGTGAGGTGATCGACGGGACCGTCGAAGAAGCCTTGAATCTGACCACTGTGCAAGTCGATGGACACCATGCGCTTGGCTCCGGCGGCCTTGAAGAGATCGGCGATGAGGCGCGCCGTGATGGGCTCGCGACCCTCGGCCTTGCGGTCCTGACGGGCGTATCCGTAGAAGGGACAGACCGCGGTGATGCGCTTGGCCGACGCACGTTGTGCGGCGTCGATCATGATGAGTTGTTCCATGATGGAATCGTTGATGGAACGACCGTCGCACCCGAAGTGGCTCTGCATGATGAAGACGTCCGAGCCACGAACGCTCTCACCAAAACGCGGACGTACTTCTCCGTTGGCGAATTCGACGAGGTTTGGTTCACCGAGTTCGATTCCCAGGTATCCGGCGACCTCGTTGGCCAGCGCCAAATGCGTGCGACCCGAATAGAGGGCCATCTTCTTGGTCGTGACCTTGTCCACCTGACTCACGTCGTTGCCCGTCCCGTCTGAATCCTGCTCATGCGACCGTCACGCCGACGGCTCACCGTGGGAATCATAGAACGCACCGGTCCGGCGGCCGTCAGCCACGGAAGCGCCCGCGGCGAGATGTGCGAAGGGGCCCACGTGGCAGTCGTCGCCGATGGATGCGAGGCGCCCGACCGAATTCTCGACGTGCGACGAGTGGCCCACGTGACAATCGACGAGTCGGGTGTTCGGCCCGATCTCGCAGCCGTCCCCGATGGTGGTGTCGCCCTGCAGCATGGTGCCGGGGAACAGCGTGACGTCGCGCCCGATCCGCACACCGATGTCGATGAAGGTCTGTCGCGGATCGATCATCGTCACCCCGTTCAACAACCAGTGACGATTGGTGCGCGACCGGAGTTCGCGTTCGGCCAGCGCCAACTGCCAGCGGTCGTTCACGCCCTGGGTTTCCGGAGCCGGCGCCTCGACGGCCCC
>JAURHL010000197.1 GCA_030833305.1 Acidimicrobiales bacterium
TGCACCGCAGGGTCAGTGCGGGTGTTGCACCGTGTGGGTGGACGGTGGACCACGGGTGTCGTGCGTGACACCGGTGACGCGGGTGAACGGACGCGAGGTCACCACGCTCGAGGGTCTCGATGACGACGTGCGGCGCGCCTGGGGCGAGGCTCTGTGCGCCACCGGTGGCAGTCAGTGCGGGTTCTGTTCGCCGGGAATCATCATGCGGCTCGAGGCGACAGCCGAGGACGATCACGAGTCCTTCGCGAAGGCGATGTTGGCCCACACCTGTCGGTGCACCGGATGGCAGACCATCGAAGAAGCGGTGGCGGTGCGTCGGGGATCACCGGTGGTCGACGGTGGTCGCGACCTGGCGTCGGCGCGCGAGCGCGCGGCTATCGAGGGCGCGGCGCATCAGGAGGTGGGGCCACGGGTGGCGTTGGGGGCCGGTGGCTTCGCCGACGACATCGCGCCCCGTGACGCGCTGGTGGCGTTGCGCGCGTCGGACGGCACTTGGCACGTGGCCGACGACCTCGGGACCGCTCGGCGACTTGCGGGAACGGTGCAGGGACGCAAATCCACCGTGGCCGTCGACTGGCCGTTGCCCGTCGTCGAGGGGGAGTGGGCGCGCACGTTGTGCACCACGTGGGTGGAACCCGCGTACGTGGAACCCGACGCCGCCTGGTGCGAGCCGGGTGGAGAAGCACACGGACCTCTCAACAACGGTGGTGCCTTCGGAGGTAAGACGAGTGGGGAATTGCGCGCGGTCGCCCGACGTCTGGCCGACGAGAACGGGCGCCCGGTTCGGGTGTTGCTGACGCGCGAGGACGTGGTGCGTTCCGGGCCGAAGCGGCCGCCGATGTCGTTGGCGGTTCGCCCCGACGGCTCCGGTGTGATGCACGCCGTGCGCACGCCGGGTCTGGCTGAAGTGGTCGCTCGTTTCGCCCCGGACTGGACGGTGGTCGAACACGACGTGGTGGGCCCACGAACGTCGATGAGTCTTCGTGCCGCGGGTTGGGCCGAGATCGCCGTCATGCGCTCGTCGGTGATCGAGGTCGACGAGCGGGGCGATCACGTGGTGGCACCGAACGGTGCGGAGGCGTGGGCCGTGGTCGATGACGACGTGGTGACGGTGCGCGTGAACGCCGGACGGGTCCTGGACGAGGTTGTGCTGCGCTCGTACGCCATCGGTGCCGCACACATGGGCCTCGGCTGGGTGCGTTCGGAAGGCTTGGCGTTGGGCGCCGACGGGGTACCGCTGGACCTGACCATCCGCTCGTTCGGGGTGTTGCGCGCAGTGGACACCCCACGGATCGAGGTGACCGTGGTCGACGACGATCGTGATCCGGTGAACGGCAGTGACGCCGTGTTCGCCGCCGTGGCGGCCGCGGCCTGGCGACACGCCGGCCATCCGTCGCGTTGGCCCGCGTTTCGTTGATGCGTTTCTCGCCGACGCGACCGTCTCGCCGATGTGGTCGGGGCATCCATCGCTAGCATCGCCTCATGGCATCCAAGAAGGCTCCCGCCCCCCTCGGTCCCTACACGCCGGTCGTTCGCGCCGGTGACTGGGTGATCGTTTCCGGTCAGCTCGGCATCAAGGACGGCTCGCTGGTGGCCGGTGGTGTGTCGGCGCAAACCACGCAGGCGGTCAAGAACCTGAAGGAGCGCTTGAAGGAGCAGGGATGCACCCTGAACGACATCGCCAAGACGTTGTGCTTCCTCACCGACATGGACACCTTCGCCACCTTCAACGAGGCGTACGTGGCCGGTTTCGCGGGCGCCCGTCCGGCGCGCTCCACCATCGGCGTGGCGGCGTTGCCGTTCGGTGGTGCGGTCGAGATCGAGGCCTGGGCCTACAAGCCGGTGGCCGCCCCCAAGCCGGCGGCGAAGAAGCCCGCCGCCAAGAAGCCCGCCGCCAAGAAGGCCGCCACCAAGAAGTCGCCCGCTCGGCGGGCGAAGAAGTAGGTTCGCGTCATGGCCGGAGCAATCGTGCTGATCATCGCCCTCATCGGTTTTCCCATCGTCGTGGGCTTGTCCATGGCCGGTCTCGCCGCACTGCTGGGGCACCTGTTGTGGAAAGACGGAGAGATCCGTCACGAGGGCAGCGAGCTTCTCGACCTGAACACCTGACCGTTGCGCACCGTTCACGCGGTGGTCGATTCGCGACGTGGCGGGCGCTGGCAGACTGTGAATCGTGCACACTCCTGACGCCGAGATGGCTCGGCTGGCCAGCCAAGCGTTGCGATACGCGATCGATCGCATTCGTATGGATCCGCCACCGTTGGACGCACCGATTCCGTATCAGCAGATGTTGGCCGAGGTCGGTCAGACCGTCACACCGTCGGGACTCGGGGGCGTCGAGGCCCTGAGACTCTTCACCGAGGTGCTGGCGCCGGCATGCATCTCGGTCGATCACCCCAAGTTCCTGTCGTTCGTCCCGGGAGCGCCCACCGAGGCCTCCATCATCTTCGACATGGTGGTGTCGGCCGGCAGCATCTACACCGGCTCGTGGTTGGAGGGTGCCGGCGCGGTCTTCGCCGAGAATCAGGCGTTGCGATGGATCGCGGACCTGGCGCGGTTCCCCGAGTCGGCCGGTGGCGTGTTCGTCAGCGGGGGTACGGCGGGCAACTTGTCGGCGCTCATCGCGGCGCGTCATCGTTGGCGTGAACGGGCAGAAGGTCGTCACGATCGCACCCGCGGATTGATGATGGCCTCCAGCGGTGCCCATTCGTCGGTGAAACAAGCAGCGCGAGCGATGGACGCCGACATCGTGGTTGTCCCGGCCGACGAGAAGGGTCGGCTGAACATCGGAGCCCTCGAGTCCACCATGTCGGCCCTCGACGCCGCGGACCGCGATCGCTTGTTCGCCATCGTGGCCACGTCGGGCACCACGAACCTCGGTGTGGTCGACGATCTGTCGGCGGTCGCCGACGTGGCCACGGCTCACGGAGTGTGGTTCCACGTCGACGGCGCCTACGGGGCCGCCGCGCTGTGCGCACCGAGCGTGCGCCATCTGTTCGACGGCATCGAGCGCGCCGACAGTTTCATCGTGGATCCGCACAAATGGTTGTTCGGCCCGTACGACAGCTGTGCGTTGCTGTACCGGAACATCCACGATGGCCGCCGCGCCCACACCCAGCATGCCGAGTATCTCGACGTGCTGCACGGCGAGCAGGACGAGACCCGCCCGTGGATGGAGATGAACCCGGCCGACGTCGCACACCATCTCTCGCGACGCGCGCGTGGACTACCACTGTGGTTCAGCTTGGCCACGCATGGCAGCGACGCGTACACCGCGGCCATGGAGAAGACGCTCGACACCACCCGCTTCGGTGCCGAGGAGATCCGTCGACGCCCGTATCTGGAGTTGTTGCTCGAACCGGACCTGAGCATTCTGGTGTTCCGACGAGTCGGTTGGACTCCGGAGCAGTACCAGAGGTGGAGCGACGCCCAGCTGCACAGCGGGCAGTCGTTCGTCGTGCCCAGTTCGTGGAACGGCGAGACCGTGCTCCGTTTCTGCATCGTCAATCCCCGCACCACCAACGCTCACCTCGTCGAGATTCTCGACTCGATGGAGGAGGATCCCGCATGACTCAGGTCGACCTGGTCGTTCGCAACGCCATGCACATCGCCACCGTCGACGGAACTCGTCGCGAGATCTCCGGTGGGTGGATCGCCGTCGACGGTGGTCGCATCAGCGCCATCGGCAC
>JAURHL010000198.1 GCA_030833305.1 Acidimicrobiales bacterium
AGCCGCCCTCGGATACTTCATCGCGCCACTCGGGACGATGTTGCTCGGGGTGAAGGTGCTGCACGAGCGACTGCGGCCCGTGCAGATGGTGTGCGCTTCGCTGGCGACCATCGCCGTCCTGGTGCTGACCATCAGTTACGGGCGCTTGCCCGTCTACGCCCTGGCCATGGCGGTCACCTGGTCGATCTACGGTCTCCTGAAACGACAGATTCCCCTGACTCCGCTCGAGAGCCTGGCGTCCGAGACGATCGTCCTCATCGCTCCGGCGTTGGCGCTCGTGCTGTGGCACGTTCGCTACGAGGATTCGGTTTTTCGATCGGCCTCGATCACCGAATTCGTCCTCGTTGCCCTCACCGGCGTCATCACCGCGGTGCCCCTGCTGCTGTTCGCCCACGCCTCACAGCGGTTACCGCTCACCGTGCTCGGACCGATGCAGTATTCGGTCCCCATCATCAACTTCCTGCTGGGCTGGCTCGTGTACCACGAGACGTTGAACGCCAGTCGCATCGTCGGTTTCGCCTTGGTCTGGATCGCCTTGGTGATCGTGACCGTCGATTCGGTGAACAAGGCCCGCGCCTCGTCTAGCGTGGCGGCGTGATGGCTCGCACCGCCCGATTCTCTTTGCCCTTCACCGTGGTCGGCTTGCTGGTTCTCGCCGGATGCTCGACCACCACCAACGACTTCAAGGACGAAGCCGAGAAGTTCCTCGAGAGCGCGGATCTCGCCGAGGAGGCCGGTTACACCTACCGGGACGCTCGTTGCGAGACTCCGGCCTCGACGTCGGTGGGCACCCAATTCGCGTGCGGGGCGACCGACAACGACGGTGACGATTGGACGTTCATCGCCGAGATCACCGGCACCCGGGAGATCGTGATCATCTCGGGAGAAGTGAACGGATGACGCGAACGGCCCGCCCCGAAGGGCGGGCCGTCGACGGACGTACCGATCGTTGATCGGGTTCGTTCAGCTCTCGAACTCGGTGATCAACTCTCCGATGTCGGTGAACAACTTCGTGTCGGCGTCGTACTGGACGACCTGCAACGACTCCGCGATGAATTGATCGGCGACACCGTTCATCTTCATGCGCACTCCTTCACGGGTGAGCGAACCCACCTGATCGAAGTTACGAGCCGCATTGATGATCGACGCGCGGGACAGCACACCGGATTCCTGGGCCTGCTTGAGGATGGCCACGGTCATCTCGGCGGCATGCCAGCCGGCGGTCGCCGTGGTGACGATGTCGCTCTTGCCGAGGCTCTCCATGTACGCGAGGTACTCGGCGACCGCGGGCAACGCGGCGGTCTCGGGATCGAGAACATCGACCAGGTTGTTCGAGGTGTAGAGACCGTCAGCGGCGGCGCCGGCCAATCCGAGGATCAGCGACGACCAGGTGTTGGTGAGGTACATCTCCGGAGCCCAGCCGGCGTTGGCGGCCTTGGCGGCGGCGATTTCGGACAGGAAGGTGGCGCAACCGGCACCCAACGGAACGGCCAGAACGGCATCGGGCGCCTTGGCGGCGATCGCGTTCACCTGAGCCACCGGCGGGGCGCTGTCGGTGGCCTCGATGGTCTGCTCGTCGACGATGGTGATGCCGTAGTCCGGCGCGATCTCCTTGAAGGCCTCGGCGTATACCTGGCCGAACTCGTTGTTCACCACGAACACCGCCACGTTCGCGCCGTCAGGGAAACGCTCGGCGATGAGAGCGGCGTAGGCCTTGGCCTCGACGGTGTAGGGAATCAGGAGTCCGGTGGTCCAGGGGTACTCCTCGGCGTTGCCCCACGAGGGCGAACCGGTCAGGGCTAGCAATTGCGGGTAGCACTCCTCGTTCAGGAGGTCGCGAACCGCGGCGTTGTTGGGGGTTCCGATGATCCCCGCGAACACGTTCGCACCGGAGTCGAGCAACTTCTCGACGGCGGCGGGGGTGAGGTCCTTGTTGTACTGGTCGTCCTCGATCTGCACCTCGATGGTGACGTCACCGAGCAACTTCTGTTCGTTCGCCCACGCGATGTAGGCCTCGAAACCGTCCTTCACCGGTGCGAAGGCGGTGGCGGCCACGCCACCGGACAAGGGCATGGCGCTACCGATCTTGATGGTGCCCTCGATGGGGGCCTCGGCTCCGTCGGGGTCGACACAGTCTGCGGTGTCGACCGCCCACGAATCGGCGGGGGCCTCGGTGCTCGGGGCCTCGGACGTCGGAGCTTCCGACGTGGGGGCCTCGGTGCTCGGGGCCTCGGATGTGGTCGAGTCGTCGTCTCCGCCACAGGCCGCGATGGTCAACGCGCCCGCCATGGCCAAGGCGAAGACGCGAGTAGTCGTGCGCTTCACAGGGTTTCCTCCCAACATGTGCACCGGGGGGTGCAATTTCGCGGACAGAGGTTTCTGTCCGCTTGACATTCTACGAGACCGTCACGAGCCACGGGATGTCGGGGATGGGTCAGCGCGACGTCGACGAGCCGACCGGCCGCGGGACGATGACCACGATCTTGCGCCCGAGACGCTTGGCCAGGCCAACCAAACCGTACGGGGCGGCGAACATGATCACCACGAGAACGAGTCCGAGGATGAGGGTCGCCGGCGACTGGTCGGCCCAACCGAACACGGCCCCCAGGATTCCCGAATCGTTCGTGCCGATGTCTCGGGTGGTGTTGTCGAGCCACACGTACACCAGCCCGCCGACGATCGGTCCCCACAGGGTCCCCGCTCCCCCGACGATCATCACGAGCAGGAAAACGATGGAGCCGAGCAACGTGACGTACTGACCGTCGGGGGTGATGACTCCCGACTTCAAGGTGGAGAGAACCCCGCCCAGCGCACACAACGCGGCCGACACTCCGAACACCAACACCTTGGTCGTCGTGAGGTTCACGCCCATCACCGCGGCCGCCGTTTCATTGTCTCGAATGGCCACGAGAGCGCGTCCGAATCGACTCTTCACGATGCCCCGACACACGAGGTAGGTGACGACGACGACGATCAAGCCCAACCAGAACATGAAGACCGCACGACCCTCGCGGCCCTTCAATTCACCGAGTATCGGCCAGACCGGAACATCCTCGTAGCGGACCGAGTCGATGCCCTTCGAGCCGTCGGTGAGCCACGCCAACTTCTTCCAGCGCACCAAGGTCGGAAACAGGACGGCGACCGCCAAGGTGACCAGAGCCAGATAAATGCCGCGAATTCTCAGGGCCGGCAAGGCGACGACGCACCCCACCACGAATGACACCACGGCAGCGGCGTAAAACGTGTAACCGGGACTCCAACCATGGTCTTTGATCAGGATCGCCGCGGTGTAACCACCGATCCCGAAAAAGGCCGAGTGTCCGATCGATATCTGACCGGTGAAGCCGAGCACGAGATTCAACGACATCGCCGCGATCATCAGTATGAAGGCATCGGTGAACTGACCGATGCGCGAGGAGCTCATCTGCGTCGGCACCCAGACGACGATGAACGCGACGACCACGACACCGAGAACCCTGATCAGCCAATGTCGTAGGGAACCCTCATCGATCCGCAACATGTCCTACACCCGCTCCACTTTCGTCGAACCGAAGAGTCCGGATGGTTTGATGAGCAACACCACGAAGATCGTCAACAATGCGGCGGACAGTTTCATCTCCTGGCCGATCCAGCCGGGGAAGTAGCCCGCGAGGAACTGCTCCCCCACGCCGATGGTC
>JAURHL010000199.1 GCA_030833305.1 Acidimicrobiales bacterium
ACCTGGTTACCCGAGGATGACTGCCAGAACGTCGCCGCGAAAGCCACCCCGGAAGAATCCGACACCGAGAACGACACCGAAACCGTGCCACCAACCGCGACCGACGATGGTGTCACGCTCGACACCACGATCGACGGACCCGTCGAATCCGACGTGCCACCGGACGGATTGGTGTTCGCTGGTGGGGAAGATGGGGAAGTAGCCGTCCCCGGACGAGTCGTGGTGGAGCCACTCGACGGTGTGGTCGTGGAACTCACTCCCGCCGGAGTGGTTGGGTCGAGGTTGGAGGAATCCGTGGTATCCGACGAGGCGGTATCGCTCGTGGGCGTCTCGTCCAAATCCTCGTCGACGAGGGAGATCGATGATTCCTCATCGGGTGACCCGTTGTCGGACCCACAGGCCCCCACCACCATCAATGTCGGGAGAAAAATGAGGAGTGCCCGGCGCCAGAGAAAATGCATAACCTTTTCTAGCAAGTCGACCCTCGGGTGGGGGGAATCCACGTCGATCACCCCCTCACCCTCTTACGGGACCTAAGTTCTTCCGCCATGGATTGGATCTCCGACCCCACCGCATGGAGTGCCCTGGCGGCACTGCTCACCCTCGAGATCGTGCTCGGCGTGGACAACGTCGTGTTCATTTCGATTCTGGCCTCGAAGTTGCCCCCCGAGGAACAGGACAAGGCCCGAAAGGTGGGCTTGCTGGCCGCGGGGGGTATGCGCGTGCTGCTGTTGCTGGCCGTGGGTTGGGTCATCACCCTGAAGAAAGAGCTCTTCGCGATCGGCACGATCGGCTTCAGCGGCAAGGAGCTGATCCTGTTGGCCGGTGGACTCTTCCTCATTTACAAGGCCACCAAGGAGATCCATCACAAGCTGGAGGGCGACGAAGGAGAGACGTCAGGCAAGGTGGCACCCACGATCGCTGCGGTCATCGGTCAGGTCATGTTGCTCGACCTGGTGTTCTCCATCGACTCGGTGATCACCGCGGTGGGCATGACCACCTACGTCTGGGTGATGGTGATCGCGATCGTCTCCGCGGTCATCGTGATGTTGGCTGCATCGAAGGCGATCTACACCTTCGTCAACGCCCATCCGTCGGTGAAGATGCTGGCGTTGGCCTTCTTGTTGCTCATCGGCACCACCCTCATCGCCGAGGGCTTCGGTCAGAAAATCCCCAAGGGGTACATCTACGCGGCCATGACCTTTTCGGTGTTCGTCGAGGTCCTCAACATCGGTGTGCGCCGCAAGAAGAAAGCGGTCGAGCCGTTGCACCTGCGTGAACCGGTGATCGCCGACAAGTAGCCGGGCTGGGTTGGTGGGGCTAACAAGAATCGAACTTGTGACCTCATCCTTATCAGGGATGCGCTCTAACCGACTGAGCTATAGCCCCAGCGGTTTGTCACCCTATCGGCGCACGATCCGAACCCTCAACCGCGCGTGCGGGGCTTCTTGGGCGTCGGATCCGGCTTCTCTTCCAACACGGTCACCCGCACCCCGCCCACCAGGTCGGTGATGAGGTTGAAGGTGGTCACCATCAGGACCGCCAGACCGGTCAGGCCTACCACGAGGAACAACCCGAGGATCCATGCCTGATGAAAGAGCTCGCCGCCCTTGAACTCGAAGGACTCCCATCCGAAGCTCTCGAGGAAGCGCTCCACGTTGTCGACCGTGCCGGTGGCGTTGGCCACGTTCCACAACAGCACACCGGCGAGGAGCAACGTGAAATACAGCACGACATGAAAAACGAGTGCCACCTTGAAGACGCTCCAGGCATCGACGTGCCGGATGACGCGGGTGGTTCGCCGCACGGGTCGACGCTCGAACACCACCGCGCGGGGCGGAGGGGTTTGCGGACGCACCGTCGTTCGAACGGTCGCGGCCTGGACGGGCCGAACTGGTTCGTCGTCGGGGAGCACCGCCGGCACGATGAAGAACGGGTCGTCGTGTCGCGGATCATCGACATCGGGTCGAGAGTCGTCGGTACCCACGCACTCAGCGTAGAACACGGTCGGGTCGGGTCGGTGTCGCGTCAACCACCGGTGGCATCGGAATGGAAGGTCCCGTCACCGTCGACGAGAACTTCGACGGTCACGGTGGGCGACCTTCCGTCGCCCGACCAGTCGATCGACACGAGCGTCGACTCGTTCCGGCGTGCGACCTCCGTGGCCGCATCCACTCCGCCAACGGCTCCGGCCAAGGCCACCGCATCGGCGACGGCTTGCCCGTGTCGTACGGCGACATCACGCTCGTTGACGAACGTCAGTCCTCCGATGGTGACCATCGTGAGAGCGACCACCATCAATGTCGACGGAATCACTCGTCGTCGGTCGCCAGAATCAGCGCCACCGAGGTGACCTGCTGGCCGGCCTCGACTGTCATCACCTTCACGCCGGACGCCGTCCGACCTTGGGACGAGATGGTGCGCACGTCGGTGCGGATGGTCGTGCCCCCCGATGAAACCGCCACGATTTCGTCGTCGATGCCCGCCATGAAGGCCGCCACCACATAGCCCTTCTTCTCGCGAATTTGAATGCCCCGCACCCCGATGCCACCGCGGGATTGGCGTCGGAACTTGTCCAGTTGCGTGCGTTTGCCGTAGCCCGCTTCGGTGACCATCAAGATGGCCGTGTCGTCTCGGGCCAGGTCGGCCGAGACCACTTGGTCACCGGGTCGCAACTTCATTCCTCGAACACCGGCGGCGGCGCGGCCCATCGCGCGGACTTCGGTTTCCGAGAAACGGATGGTCATTCCGGACTTGCTCACCATGAAGATGTCGTCGTTGCCGGTCGTCACGATGACGCGCATCAGTTCGTCGCCCTCGCGCAGATTGAGGGCGATCAGCCCGTCACGACGACCGTTGTCGTACTCGTCGAAGGCCGTCTTCTTCACCACGCCCTCGCGGGTGGCGAAGAACAAGAAGCGTTCCGCATCGAACGACCGCGTGTCGATGATGGCCTCGATGGTCTCGCCGATCTGCAACGGCAGCAAGTTGACGATCGGGACCCCCTTGGCCGCGCGCTCGCGCTCGGGAAGGTCGTGAGCCCGCAAGCGATACACGCGCCCGCGATTCGAGAAGAACAACAGGTAGGCATGGGCCGTGGTGAAGATGACGTGCTTCACCACGTCCTCGCTCTTCAACCGGGCGCCCGACACACCCTTGCCACCGCGTTGCTGGTTGCGGAAGTTGCTGGCGGCCACGGACTTCACGTACTGCGCCTCGGTCATGATCACCACGAGCTCGGTGTCGTCCACCAGATCCTCGAGGCTCATCTCGCCGGCTTCGAACGTGATGGGGCACACGCGCGGCGTGGCGAACTCGTTCTTGATCTCCAGCATCTCGTCGGTGATCACGCCGCGCAACTTCTTGTCGTCGGCCAGGATCGACTGGAACTCGGCGATCTTCTCGTTCAATTGGGCGATTTCGGCCTCGAGGTCGATGCGCGACAGACGTGTGAGTTGTCGCAACTGCATGTCGAGGATGTCGATCGCCTGGACTTCGCTGAACTCGTAGGGCTTGGCCATGAGCGCGGCCTTGGCCGCTCCGGCGTCCTCGCTCTCACGGATCAACTTGATGATCGCATCGATGACGTTCAGGGCCTTGATACGACCCTCGAGCAGGTGTAGCCGTCGTTGGGCTTTGTCGAGGCGGTACTCGGTGCGACGGGTGAGCACCTC
>JAURHL010000019.1 GCA_030833305.1 Acidimicrobiales bacterium
AGCGTGGTGGCCACGGTGCCGGCGGGTTGGCTGACGTTCGCCGAAGGAACGGTGTACAAGCACTACAACACTCCGGTGCGGGTGTGGGGAGTGTCGGTCAGCAACGATCAGCAGATGGCCGGTGCGATCATGAAATTGGGTGGCTCGATCTTCCTGTGGACCATCATCGGCGTGATGTTCGTGCGCACTTTCGTCAAGACGTTCCGTCGCGAGAACGACACGGCCTACGTCCGCAAGCCGTTGACGATGGCCGACGTGGAGAAGGCCTTCGAGGAATCCGAACCCATCCGCGAATCCCGCTGACGATCTGGGTCGTGAAAGCGCCGGAAACCGGCGCTTTCACGACCCAGATCGCTACTCCCAGCGGAACGTCAGCGCGGTGAGGGCCGGAGCGACCACGGCCCACGCCCCCAGCACCAGCCACGACGTGCCCGGGCGATCGGCTCCGCCCACCAACGCGTCGCGCAGCACGTCGGCCAGCGCACCGCTGGGCAGGCACTTGGCCACGGCGGCGAGAGGCTCGGGCAACTCGTCGAACGGGATCACCATTCCGCCCAACAACAACAAGACGAGGTAGAGCCCGTTCTGCGCGGCCAGGTTGATCTCGGCCCGCAGGCGTCCGGCGATGAACAGTCCGACGCCGCCGAAGGCGATCGTTCCGGTGATGACGGCACCCACCGCCAACAGCCACCGGGCCGACCCGGCGTCCCAACCGAGCACCAACGCCACCGGCACCAGCACGACCAATTGGATCATCTGCACCACGATGACCGTCGTGATCTTGGCTGCCAACCAACGCGGTCGGCCCAGGGGAGTGGCGCCCAAGCGCTTCAGCACCTTGTAGCCGCGTTCGAAGCCGGTGGCGATGCCCAGGCTCACCATGGCGCTGCTCATGACCGCCAGAGCCAGCACGCCGGGCGTCAGGAAGTCGATGGGTTCGCGCACGTCACCGGTGGGCAACACGTCGACCGTGCTGAAGAACACCAACAACAGAACCGGAATGATGAGGGTCAGTAGCAGTTGCTCGCCGTTGCGCAACACCACCGTCAACTCGGCGCGCAACTGCGAACGGAACGGACCGGGAACACGACTCACGACCGACCCCCGGTGAGATCCTTGAAGACGTCCTCCAGGCTGCTCATGCCGGCGCGCAACTCGATCACGTCGATGCCGCGTTCGGACAACCACACGGCCAACGCACCGATGAGTCCCTGCGGAGCGTCCTCGATGGTGTAGTTGCCGGGGGCCTCCTCGACGAGCCAGCCGACCAGATTCTCGGGCATGGCATCCAGGTCCAGCGGCTTCGCCGTGCGCAGCCGCACGGCTTGGCGGGCCTTGCGGACGTCGTCCAAGGTCCCGTTCACCAACACCTTGCCCTTGTCGAAGATGACGACGCGATCGCACACCTTCTCGGCCTCGTCGAGTTCGTGCGTGGCCAGGATCACGGTGGAACCCTCGTCGGCCAGGTTGCGAATGATGGACCGGATCATGGTCCGGCCGTTCACGTCGACCCCACTGGTGGGTTCATCGAGAAAGACGATCGCCGGTCGGGCGGCCAGGGCCAACGCCAACGAAAGCCGTTGCTTCTCACCACCGGACAATCGGCGCCACGCGGTGCGACGCCGCTCGGACAGGCCCACCAACTCGATCAATTCGTCGGGGTTCGCGGCCTTGCCGGACCCCGAGGAATACAGCCCGCAGTATTGGCGGACGACGTCGATCGGTCGGGCACTCGGGTAGACACCTCCCTCCTGCAACATGATGCCCATGCGATTGGCCAAGGACCGACGGTCGCGATGGGGGTCGAGACCCAACACCCGCACGTGACCGGACGAGCGACGACGCAGACCCTCGCACACCTCGATGGTGCTGGTCTTGCCGGCACCGTTCGGGCCCAGAACCGCGGTCACCTCACCGGGACGCGCCGTGAACGACACCGAGTCGACAGCCAACACCTCGCCGTAGCGCACGCTCAGGTTCTCCACTTCCAGCGTGCGCTCGGTGCGGTCGATTCGGCTGAAGCCCGCTGAAGCGTCGCTGGTCACGACCCGAGACTACTCACGCCCATTTCACGGGGCGATTTCGCACGGTCGTGGCCGAAGCACGACGGGTATCCTTGGGTTCCTGTGATCGACGTTCGTCTGCTCCGCCATGACCCCGAGTCCGTTCGGGTCGCCTTGGCCCGCCGCGGTACGCCCGAGTTGTTGCAACAGCTCGATGCCGCCATCGCGCTCGACGAACAGCTGCGTCAGATCACCGCTGAACGCGACGGTATTCGGGCCTCCGTCAACGAATTCTCCAAAAAGGTGGGTCAGGCCCGGCGTGACGGCGACACCGAGTTGGCGGATCGACTTCAGGTCGAGAGCCGATCGCTCGGAGAAACCGAAAAGGCTCTGGCCGAGCGGTTCGAAGCGGTGCAGGTTCAGTTGCGCGACGTGATGTTGCGACTTCCGAACACTCCCAGTGCCGAAGCTCCCGACGGAGCGGGCGACCATGACAATCCGGTCATCAAGGGTCCGTTGCAAATGCCGGCGTCGTTCCCCGATCATCGTCGCATCGCTCACTGGGACGTCGCCGCCGAGTTGGGGGTGCTCGACAACGAACGGGCCGTGAAGTTGAGCGGCGCCATGTTCACCATGCAGCGTGGCGCGGGCGCCCAGTTGTCGCGGGCCCTGTGCCAATACGCGCTCGACCGCAACGCCGACGCCTTCGAGGAGATCCGTCCTCCGTCGCTCGTCACCACCGCCACTCTCACGGCCACCGGTCAATTACCCAAGTTCGCCGAGGACGCCTATGCCATCGAGCGCGACGACCTGTGGTGCATCCCCACCGCCGAGGCCCCACTCACGTCGATGTACTCGGGAGAGGTACTGGACGAATCGCAACTGCCGTTGCGCTTGATGGCGTACTCGCCCTGCTACCGCCGTGAGGCCGGTTCGGCCGGTCGTGACACCCGCGGCATGTTGCGCTCGCACGAGTTCGACAAGGTCGAGATCTTCGCCCTCAGCACTCCCGAACAGGCGCCGGAAATGCTCATGGAGTTGCGTGATCGCGCCGAGGCACTCATCGGTGGCCTCGGTCTGCCGTATCGAATCATCGAGATCTGCACCGGCGACATGGGTCAAAGCCACCACCGCAGCTTTGACGTCGAGGTGTATGCACCTGGCTGCGACAGTTGGTTAGAAGTGAGTTCGGTGTCGTGGTTCAGCGATTACCAGGGTCGTCGAGCCGACATTCGTTATCGCCGAACCGGAGAAAAGGGCACGCACATCGCGAACACTCTCAACGGTTCAGCCTTGGCGGTACCCCGAGTGTGGGCCGCGATCATGGAGAATTTCCGGGAGGTCGACGGCTCCGTGATCGTGCCCGACGTGCTACGTCCGTACATGCGTGGTGTCGACCGCATTCGTCCGAAGGGCTGACCCCGGTGAACGTTCGTGATCGTCGCGTGCAGTACGAGACGGCGGGTCTCGATCGGCACGATCTGGATGAATCACCGATCCAGCAATGGCACGCGTGGTACGTGGATGCCCTCGATGCCGGTTTGCCCGAGCCCAACGCCATGGCGATCGCGTCGGTCGACGACGACGGCCTTCCCGACTCGCGCATCGTTCTGGCCCGTGGCGTCGATGACGAGGGGATCACGTTCTTCGGCAACTACGAGAGTGCCAAGGGCCGTCAACTGGACGCGAACCCGTTGGCCAGCGCGGTGTTTCCGTGGCTCGGCCTTCACCGACAGGTGCGCGTTCGTGGCACGGTCGAGCTGTTGTCGAGTGTCGAGAGTGACGCCTACTTCGCCTCGCGCCCCCGTGAGAGTCAGATCGGGGCGTGGGCCTCACCACAGAGCACGGTCATCGACGATCGTTCCGAACTGGAGCTGTTGGTCGCCCGGTTCACGGCCGAGTTCGAGGGTCGCGAGGTTCCGCGACCGTCGCACTGGGGCGGATGGTTGTTGGTGCCGGAAACGTACGAGTTCTGGCAGGGTCGCCCGAGTCGACTTCACGACCGCTTCCGCTACCGCGCCGATCTCGATGGTGCGTGGATCATCGAGCGTCTGGCACCCTGAGCCAGGCCCGCGCCGCCTCCACCAGACCGTTCACCAACGACTGCGTGTGTGGAGGTAATGCGGGGCCTTCCCAGTCCCAGAACATCGGTGTCGTTCCGCGCACCCGTGGCGGCAGTTCGATCTGAACCCCGGCGGCTGGCGGAAGGTTCACGGGATTGCGAGGATGAAGTCCGCGCAGTTCCTTGGGGATCTCGTCGACGTCGTCGATGATCCGATAGGCCGGAAGATGTCGTCGCAGATGCCCGCCAATGTGGCGAGCGAAGTCCCGATGCTGACCGCCGAGGAGCAAGGTGGAGTAGTAACCCTGTCGCCCGTATCCGTGGATCGTCACCACCGCGTGCACGTGGTCGAGGAACATACGCAGTCGTTCGGAGGCGTCGGGCGAGACCTCGATGGACGGAATGTGTCTCTCCATTCCCCGTGGCTGGTGCACGCCGTAGTAGCTGGCGTCGCTGTGCTCGGCGGCGTGTTGGGCGACCACCTCGGTCATTTCCTCCAACCCGCCACCGTGGTAGGCCATGAAACCCAGGCGCAACTCCCGCGGTCGATCGTGGCCCCTCAGAACCAGAACCTCGTCGACCTCGGGGTGATCCAGCAGTTCTCGGAACACGTCAACGATCTTCCGTCGCGCGGCGGGTGACGCCCCGGGCGAAGACGATCGCGCCCGCGACCACCACCGTGAGGACGATCGCGAGGAGAGCGCGGTTGTCGTCGATGGCGTTGGCCACGCGTTCCTGCCACCCGAGCACACTGCCGGTGAGGTCGTCGTCGTAGTTGTCGCGGATGTCGTTCCACCAGTACCACGCGAGGTAGAGACCACTCAGCATCATCACCACGGCGGAGGCGCGCTCGACGTGCTTCATGCCGTTGCGAAGCGTGTTCAACAAACCGCCTTGGGCGAGCGCCAACGTGACGGTGAGGGCGATCACCAGCAACGACATGGCGATGCCGTACAACGCGATGGCCAGCAGACCCGGGGCGAAGCCCTCGGTGGTGATGGTGCCCAGGACCGTGGCGGTGAAGGGTCCGAGGGTGCAACCGATGGATGCCACGGCGTAGGCCACCCCGAAGACGAACATGCTGGCCGTCGTGCGGTCACGTTGCCCGACGTTGAGTTTGGGAGTGGTGTACGGCAATCGCCAGCCGGCCAACATGGCCACCCCCATGACGAACAGAGCGACGCCGATCAACAACGCCACGTACTTGGCGTTCTGGTTGATGTAATCCGTGAAGAGGCGCGTGATGGCGCCCACCAACAGAAAGACACTCATGAAGCCGGCCGACAGTGCCGAGCCGACGATCAACGCTCGATGAACGCTGGCCCGTTGCGTGCCGGGCCGACCGGTGACGCCGAGGAAGTACATCAGATAGGTGGGCAGGAGCACGAAACCGCAGGGGTTCACCGCGGCCAGAAGTCCGCTTCCGAAACTGAGCCACAGTCGGTCGTTCATGACGTTCCGAGGAGGGTCTCGAGGGCGGACTCCAGTTCACTCGCCGAGGCCTCACCGGCGATTTGCCGCTGGATCGTTCCGTCGGCGCTGACGAAGAGAGTGGTGGGGAACGTGGCGATACCGTTCGCGGTGACCAGCACGGCATCGGGGTCGCGCAGCAATTCGTACTCCACTCCCACATCCTCGGCGAACGATCGGGTGATGGACGCGCTGTCCTGGGTGTTCACCCCGATGAAGCGCACGCGGTCACCGAAGGTGGCCCAGGCTGATTGGAGTGCGGGCATCTCGCGTTTGCAGGGCTGGCAGTTCGAGAACCAGAAGTTGATCAACAGCGGTCGACCGTCCAGCAGGGTGACGACGTCGACGTCGTTGCCGTCCAGGTCGAAGATCGTGGCGGTGTCGAGCGCCGTGCCGGCCAGCGGGGCATTGGTGGCGATGCCCGGTTGTTGGTACTCGCCGGGTTCGTCCAGGATCACGTCGGACGACGACTCGTTCTCCGACAGGGCGTTCCCGACGGCGATCACGAGCACCACCGCGGCCACGGCCGCGATCAGGGCGATCAACAACGGGGAGAGTCGTTTCGACACCACCGTGAGGCTAATGGTGTCCTCGTCGGGGTGTCGGTTCGGTGGGCCTGGGATGCCCGGCCGCAGTGGGGGGAAACTGCGGCCGGGATCTCCCGGTGCAGTCGCGGGGTCGTCAAGCGTTGCCCGCAACCGAGAAAGTTGCCGATGAACCGATCCGACGGGTGCGCGTCTTCAGGCGACGCGCACGGCCACCTCGAACGGCCCTTGTTCGGAAACGTTGGCGATGGTGCGAAGTGTGCGGTCCTCGTCGATCACCAGGATCGGCTTGGGCAACACCGACGGCCGACCTCGGGGTCGACGGTCGGCGACGATCCGCCCGCCCTCGATCAACTCGCCACCCCAGACTCCCCAGGGTTCCTCGCGTTCGACCGCGCCCTCCAAACAGGAGGTGGCCAGCGAACATCGACGGCAGATGGCCTTGGCGCGCGCGATGTCGACGTTGACGTCGCTGAAGAACAGCGGGGTCAACGTGCCGTTGCCGTCGGCGCAGCGCGCGGTGGGGTTGGCGACCGCATCGACCTGCCGGTCGTCGAGGATCTCGTTGTGAATGGTGATGGTGCTGCTCATGTTGCTCTCCTGTTGTTCGGGTGAATCGGTTGACGGGTGGACGGTGGCGGGAAAACGAGAAAGGCCGCCGGGTTGATCCCAGCGGCCTCGGTGAGGTTCTCGACGTTGGTGTGTGACCTACGTGAGAGGCTCCCCGAGCCGCTGGGGCGAACGCTTGGTGTTCGCCACAGCGAAGGCCTTGTCGGCCTTGTTCTGCTTGGCTGCGAACACCGTGGGCCACGAATACGTGGAGGTGCCGGCAGCCGAGGCGTGGGAGTTGTGCATGGGCGCGACGGAACCACACGACATGGCGATCTCGCGGATCGGTGTCGGGCTCGAAAGTCGGTTCATGACGGTGTGTAGGAAACCACCTGAATTCGCCCGCGTCAACCGAATTAGCGATGTGACCGCATCGTCAGCCGTCCGTCGGCCGGCCTCGACCTCGGCGTACGGCCCACCCGATCAGGAGCATCCCCCCTGCTAGAAGGGCGATTCCGAGCCCGATGGCGAGGTGCTCGCGATGGTGAAGGACGTCGCCGAAAAAATATCGGGGCCCGATGTCGGCTGCGGTCATCAGGACGATGCATCCCACCATGACGACCGTGGCGACGCCCGACGCCCGACGCAGGCGACGATCGACCACCGGGTCGGGATTGCGGGGACCGAGGTTCGGATGGGGAAACGCGCTCATGGGAGACAAGAGACGCTCGAATCCGGGTCCTCGCAGATTCCGCGTCGTTTTCGCTCATATCTCGTTCAGTCGTTCGGTACCACCCTCGACGCGGAACCCCCGTGCCTCCAAGCGACGACGAAGGCGACTCTCGGCGCGCATCGCCTCCTCGCGCGAGAAGTAGACGCGGGCCGGCTCCATGTCGGGTCGACGGCGCACGAAGAGGCGATGGGCGGTTCGACTGTGCGCGGGCTTGCCGCGGAGCCAGTGTCCGGTTCGGTGCTGTTCCACGCGAAGTGCCGGATCGATCGCCGTCTGGCCGACGTAGAGGTATCCGCGATGCTCGGGTGTCGCCGAGGAATCCAACTCGATCACGTACAACGAGTACACCTCGAGGTTGCCGTTGACGGTGTATCCGCGGTCCCGTAGTCGCACGATCAGCGCGTCACGAACCTTCGCGGCGTTCTTTCGGTCGACGAACGCCCGCTTCGGGGCCAGGTCGTCCCGGTGATCGGCGATGCGGGCGGGGTCTTTCACGGTGAGGGAGACCTTCACGTTGGCCAGTTCGGGGTGTCGCCGTGGCAGGTCACCGTGCAGTTCGACCACGGCGACGCGCCAACGAACGGGGGGAGGGGTCTTCTTCGTACGTGTGGGCATGCGCACATTTTCCCAGCAGCCCCTCGTTTCGTGTTGTACGTACCCGGCTCTCGGGTCCCAACGAAAGGAAACGAACATGGAACGCCCCCTGATCTTGCTAGATGTCGATGGGGTCATCAACGACATCGAATACGTCGGTCTGGGTACCGACGCATGGGAGACCCACTCCTTCCGGAGTCATGGGTACACCCTTCTGGTTCCGAGCTACATGCCGGAACTCATTCGGACGCTCTGCCGTGTGGCGGAGGTCCGTTGGTGCACAACGTGGAGACATCGTGCGAACGATGAGATCGCCGACTTCCTTGGCATCGGGGAGTTGGAGGTGGTGGATGACGGGACCAATTCCCGTTTCGTGGACTGGAAGGCGAACGCCGCCAAGGATCTTGTGGCGGAGGCGTTGCGAGACGGTAGGCGGGTGTTGTGGATCGAGGACTTCTGGGGGCGTTTGCCTGTCGATGAGATGCCCACGGGCACCGAGTACGTCGACACCACCGAGGGTTGGGATGGTGCCCTTCTGCTGCCTCACATGCTCCCGTCGTGGGTGTGGCAGTTGGCGGGGACGTCTCCGTTCGACACCACGACGGTGTGAGCCGGGCACTACCTGGATCGAGTACGGAAGTCTCTGGTCACCGGGGTGACGGACTCGGGATAATGAGGCCATGGATCGCCTGTCGCAACCAGAAGTTCTCGAGCAGTTGGTGCGGACCGGTCGCTTGACCGACTCCGAAGCCGAGCTCATCGAGAAGGCCCCACGATTCTCGCTCCCGACGCGGGAGATCGTGGGGTATCTCGGTGGCCTGTTGGTGTTGGTCGGTGCCGCACGATTGGTGATCGCCGTCTTCGAGGACGCGTCGCGGCTCTCGATCGCCGCGGCCTTGTACCTGGTCGCCCTCGTGGCCGGATACGCCGCCGCGTTGTGCCAGAAGCGTGCCGGAGCCTGGCATCGTTTCGGTGAGGTCCTCGAACTCGTCACGTTGGGTACTGCGTCGACGGCCAGCGGCCTGCTGTTGCGTGAACTCGACATGTCGGGTGAATGGGCGGCGCTCATTCCGGCCGCACTGGTGTTCCTGTGGTCGCTCGTGCGTGTCCGCTTCGCCGAGTTCGCCGCTGCGATCAGTTTGCCGGTCAGTGCCATGGTGGTGGCCGGCACGTTCAGTGGGTTGGTGAACGCGAACGACGAGACGTCCGCCTTGCCGATCCTGGTGGTGGGACTGATCGTGGTGTTGATCGGGACCCAGAACGTCTCGGCACCCAGGCTCCTGCGCGCCATCGGAGGCGTGATCGTTCTCATGGCCGGACCGGGCTGGTCGGCGGGTCGAGAGGGTTTGGAAGGTGTGCTTCCGGTGGTGGCGATCGGCGCTGTCATCTTCGCCATCGGCGCCAGTCGAATGTGGCTGGAGTTGATCCCCACCTCGTCGCTGGTGATCGTCATCTCGGTCGTGAACTACGTCGTTCGTAAGGTCGACAACGAGGTCCTACAAGGAGTCACCATCGTGGCCACGGGCCTCATGGTGCTCGTGGGAGCGATGCAGGTGTTCAAGAATCGCGAGCACCAGGGAAGGCTCCGCTCACGGACCGGTGCCGCTACTTCGTCAGCACGACGAAGTGGCCTCGACGCATGACGATGGGCGTGGCACGCCCGACGAATCGCCTGAACAACGTCACCACAGCCGAAGCCTTGGGCCATCGACCGGTGGTCACCAACAGCGGATCCACGGGACGTTCGTGGACCGCGTGTGACGTGAATCCCGCGCGTCGCCCGGCGGCCACGATCGTCGACGGAGGCATGTCACGCTCGGTGACACCCAAATGCTTCATGGCGCTCATCGACAACTCGGCTTCGTGGTGTCCCTCGCCGGGCTCGAGGGTGATGCAGATACCTCCGGGCCTCAGTGCCCGATGGGCACTGCGTAGAGCGGCAACCTCGTCGTCGCTGTGGTGCAGACAGTCGTAGAAGATCACGACGTCGAACTCGTTGTCGAAGTTCAGCGACTCGAAGTCGGACACGATGGACGCTTCCAGTTGCACGTTGTATCGCGCGGCGTTTTCACCTTGCATCACCACCATTTCCGGGGCGATGTCGGTGGCCGTCACCCGATAGCCGGACATGGCGAGCAGGCAACTCGTCCACCCGCTACCCGCACCGAGGTCGAGGATTCGCGCCGGAGGCTGGGGTAGCAACGTGATGAGCGCACCGATTTCCTGCAGATAGCGACCACGATCGGCGTCGGACCAGGGCTTGTTCAGGGCGTGTTCTCGTCCGACGGGACCGAGCCGTTCGATGTAGGCGATCTCGTCGTCCTTGGCCACGCCATCAGCCTAAGGCACGATGTCCGCCGACTCAGATCACGGTGCCCACTGCACCCGCGTCGTCCACGACCGGTAGCCCGGCCGCCGACCAGGCCTGCATGCCACCGACCATGTTGACGGCGTCGTAACCGAGCCCGGTGAGCCAAGCGGTCACCTTGCCGGATCGATTTCCCGAGCGACACACGACGATGATGCGACGCGACTTGTCCAATGCGTCGAGGTGCGCGGGAAGTTCCGACATGGGGATGTGTCGAGCCTGCGGGTCGTGACCACTTTCCCATTCGTCGATCTCGCGACAGTCCAATCGCACGGACGCGACGTCCTCGTGAGCCGTCATCACGTCGATGGTGGGGAGAGAGACCGGAATGTTGCTGTTCGCCCACGCGGTGTATCCGCCGATCAGGTCGGAGACGTCGGTGAATCCGTGGGAACGCAGAAGACTCGAGGCGATGGACGATCGGTAGCCACCAGCGCAGTTCACCACTGTGGGTGCGTTGGGATCGAGCGAGGACAGCCCCCGAAGAAGTTCGGGCAAGGGAATGTGTTTCGCGCCGGGCAGGTGACCGAGAGCGAACTCACCGTGATTGCGGACATCGACGACGACCAAGCTCTTGACCGAACCCATGCGCTCGGCGAGAACCTCGACCGAGAGGCGCGACAGCCGATCGACCGAATCCGGATTCTCGATGAAGGCGGCGTACGGGTTGTCGAGAGCGCCGACCACGTTGTCGAATCCGATCCGCGCCAATCGGGTGCGAGCCTCGCTCTCGGATCCGGGCTCCGCGACGATGACGATCGGAGTTCCCGGTTCCATGATCTCGCCGACGTATTCGGCGAAGCGACCCGACAACCCGACGTTGATCGAGCCGCGCAGATGTCCACCGGCGAAGACGTTGTCGTCGCGACAGTCGACGACGACGGCTCCGCCGCGCTGATGGTCGCGCACCTGAGCGAGGGTGAGCGGGGAGACGTCGACGCGATCGGGGAGCAGGGCGTGCGACTCACGATTGCGCGTGGCGGCGTAGAGGAAATAGAGCGGGGCCGGTGTCTGGCCCTGTGTCACCACGTCGACGAAGTCCTCCACCACCATGGGGGCCAACGCGTAGTTCGAACGGCGTTGCTCACCGATGGTGGAGACCGTCTCGGTGGAGAGGTTCTTGCCGCACGCCGAGCCGGCACCATGCGCCGGAAAGACCTTGGTCCGGTCCGGCAACACCAACAACTTCGTGTGCAAGGACTCGTACAACCGCCGAGCCAGGTCGTCGGCGGTGAAGCCCACTGCAGCCAGAAGATCGGGTCTTCCGACGTCGCCGATGAACAACGTGTCGCCGGTGAGCACGCCGTACGGTTGGCCGTCGGGTCCATCGGGTCGTACGACAACGCAGATGGATTCGGGAGTGTGGCCGGGGGTTTCGAGGATTTCCAGGTTCACCGTGCCGAGGCTGATGCGATCACCGTGACCGTGGGTCTCTATGGGGAAGCCCACGCGACCGGCAGCCCCGGACCCGTAGACGATGGAGGCTCCGGTGTGGTCGGCCAACTCGAGGTGGCCCGAGAGGAAGTCGGCGTGGAAGTGGGTTTCGATGACCTTGGTGATCGTGAGCCCGTTGGCGTCGGCATCGGCGAGATACTCGGCGATGTCACGCTGGGGATCGACCACGACGGCCTGTCCGGTGGTGGTGTCCCCGATGAGGTAACTGGCGTGGGACAGGCACCCCAGGTAGTACTGCTTGAAGAACATCGCGTCTCCTCTGGTTCACCGACATGATACCCCATGGGGTATTATTTCGGTCGTCGAGGAGGAGCGCACGATGGACATCACCCAGGAAGTCAAGGACGATCTCGGGCGCCGGTTGCGTCGCGTCGAGGGTCAGGTGCGAGGCATCCAGAACATGATCGACGAGCATCGTGAATGTCGAGACGTCGTCACGCAGATCGCCGCGGCCAGCAAGGCTCTCGAGCAAGTGGGATTTCGCCTGTTGGCGGCCGGTCTGACGTCGTGCCTGGCCGATCCCGAGAAGGCCGCCGCCGAGGGTTATCCCCTCGACGTGGTCGAGAAGATGTTCATGAAGCTCGCCTGAGAGCGGAGAAGTAGATTCGTCCCATGACCTTCATCATGTTCACCACTCAGTGGTGCGGTTACTGCAAGCGCCTGAAGCGCGATCTGAACGACGCGGGGGTCTTCTTCGAGGAGGTCGACATCGAGGTCGTCATCGACGCGGCCGAGACGGTGGCCAAGGTGAACGGTGGGAACCACACCGTGCCCACGTTGCTGTTCTCGGACGGAACCGCCATGACGAACCCATCGGTGGCCAAGGTGCTCGAGAAGTTGGGTTCCTGACTCAGCAGTTCGTCTCTTCGTCGGGGACGACGAGGTCGATCAGATACGCGTCGGCTGTCTGCTGAGCGCACACGTCGGAGGTGTAGCCGGTGTGCTGTTCGGCGGTCACCACGATGAGGCGACCGTCCTCCAGCACCCGCGCCATGTTGCGGGTTCCCTCCAACGGAGTGGCGGAGTCACCGGTCGTGCCGATGACCACGATGGGGCCGGCGCCGGCACCCGTGATGGCGATGCGCGGGTCGATCGCTTCGGGCCAGAACACGCACGTGTAGTCACCTGTGGTGCCGGGCCTGAATCGCGGAGCGATCTCGGTGAATCTCGCCGCCTCGGCATCGGCCGCTTCGATGGTGGTGCGCGTCGGATCGTCGGCGCACAAGATGTTCAGGAACGCCTCCAGTTCGTTTCCGTACGAACCATCGGGCCGACGTTGGAAGTACGCGTCGAACAGATCGAGAAGCCCCGCTCCGTCGCCCTCTTGCGCATCGTCGAGGGCCGTGGCCAGGGTGTCCCAGCGCGATGAGGAATACATCGCCTGTGCGACGGCGGTGAGTGCCATACCTCGGGTGAGATCGGGGCGCCCCGGGGAGGTGGGAATGGGGTTCTCGTCCATACGGGCCATCAGCTCGTCGAAGGCACCCTCGGCGTCGCCATCGTTGTGGAAGGCGCAGGACCGATCGTCGGAGCAACGAGCGAGGAAGGTGGAGATGGACTGTTCGAACCCCTTCGACTGTTGCAGGGAGCCGTCGAGTGAATCGGCTTCGGGATCGGTGGCGCCGTCCAACACCGCGGCTCGCACCGTCTCGGGGAACATGGTCGCCCACACCGAACCCAGTTCGCTCCCGTAGGAGAAACCGAAATAGCTGATCTCGTCCTCACCGAGGGAGCGACGGATCATGTCCATGTCGCGCGCGACGTTGTTGGTTCCCACGTACGGGAGCAGGTCACCGTTCTTCTCGAAGCAGATCTCGGTGAACCGTTCGGAGGTGTCGATGATCTCTTGTCGTTCGGCCTCGGTGTCCGGGGTGATGTCGCCGCCGGCGAAGTAGTCGTCGTAGTCGTCGATGCAGTCGATGGCGGGTTCGGATCGGCCGGTACCCCGAGGATCGAAGCCGACGATGTCGAAACGTTCGAGCAGATCGGTCGAGAAGATGTTTTCGGCTCGTTCGGCCAGGTACGAGCCGCCGAAGCCGGGACCACCGGGATTCACGAGGAGCGTGCCGATGCGTTCGGAGCGATCCAGCGCGAGATGGCGGGTCATGAAGATCGAGATGGTGTCGGATTTCGTGTCCGAGTAGTCGAGGGGTACATCCATGCGCGCGCACTCGAGCCCGGGACCGCACTCGCTCCAGTCGTACTCGGGGGTCGGGAAGCTCTCGGTGGAATACTCGTTGCCCGCGCCGTTCATGGGCGCGGTGTCGCTCGGTTCGCCGTTCGTGGGCTCGGACGATGACGGGGAATCCGGAATCAGAGTGTCGCTGGTGACCTCGACGACACTGGTCGTGTCGCTCGAGCAAGCCCCGAACAGGAGAACCATGAGCACCGATGCCGTGATGTTGCGCCGCATGTCGTCAGGGTAGTGGTCGGCTCAGCACATCAGTTCGTCGGGACCATCGGTCAGTTCGACGAGATACCGGTCGACGGCTTCGGTCACGCAGTTGTCCGATCCGTACGTGGTGTGCTGTTCCAACGGGGACACGATGAGTCGAGCGCGACCGAGTTGGCGCACCATGTTGCGTGTTCCGGCCAGCGGCGTGGCGGCGTCCCCGAGACTTCCCACCACCACGATCCGATTCGCGGTGGAGGCCGAGATGGTGAGTCGCTCGCCGGGTGGCGTCGTCCAGTGGGCGCAGATCAGCATCTCCTGGATCCAGCCGGATCCGAGCCGAGGGGCGATGCCGGCCAAGCGTTCGTTCAACGAAAGGATCCGTTCCGGCGTGACCGCCTCGTCCCGATCGAGACACGTGATGACGAAGTAGGCATCGATCATGTTGTCGAGGTGACCAGCGGAATAGCCGCCGAAGTAAGCGTCGTACAAGCCGAGCAGCGGTGCTCCGTCACCTTGCCGCGCGGCGTCGAGGGCGTCGGCCAGGCGGGGCCAACCGAAGTCGCCGTACAACGACTGGGCGACCGCCACCCCCAAGATTCCTTGACCGGTGGGTGGTCGATCGTCGTTCGTCAGTGGTGCGACGTCCAGGGAGGTCGTGATCGCGTCGAAGGTCGACCGCGCGTCCGACCCATCGTCGATGAATTCGCAACTCGTCCGATCACACCAGTCGAGGAAGGCGTTCAGAGAACTCTCGAATCCACCGGCTTGCAGCAGAAGGCCGTCGACGTACCCCAGGGTCGGGTCGACGGCGGCGTCGAGAACCGCGGCTCGTACGGTGTCGGGGAAGAGCGTGGCCCAGGTGGCGCCGAGCTGTGTTCCGTAGGAGAAGCCGATGAAGCTGATGGTCTCTTCACCCAGGGCGCGGCGCAGCACGTCGATGTCGCGCGCCGCGTCGACGGTGCCCACGTGATCGAGGATCTCCGCGCTGCGTTTCCGACACCCGTGCGCGAACGTCGCGGCACCATCGAGCAGGGCGCGGCGTTCGTTCTCGTCATCGGGTGAGGGGTCGAGTGCGAAGTAGTCGTCCATGGTGTCGACGCAATCGATGGTCGGCTGCGATGCACCGACCCCCCGTGGATCCCAGGCCACGATGTCGAACGAATCGAGGATGACGGGGCTCAGGATGGATTCGGCGTACTCGGCGTACAGGAGAGCGGAGCCCCCCGGTCCGCCGGGATTGATCAACAACGACCCGATGCGCTTCTCGTCGGAGTTGGCGAGACGCCGCGTGACGGGGAGGACGAAGGTGTCTCCGGAGGGATCGGAGTAGTCGAACGGAACCTCGAACGATCCGCATTCGAGTCCGACCCCACAGGCCGCCCACGCGATGTCGGATGACCAATCCCGCACCGAATCGACACGGTCGGAGGTCGGCATCGGGGCGGAGTCGTCGGCCCCGTCCGATCTCCCGCAGGCGACGATCAGCGCGATGACGCAAAGTGTCGGTGCGAGCCGATTGCCGATGTTCATCATTCATGACGACTCTACGGTGGGAGAAGAAGCCTCGGTAGCCTGACCCACATGCGTATGGGTCCCCACATGATGATGCCGGGAGACGCCAGCGTGGTGAAGGGCCGCTCGTTCGACCGCGGGACGCTCTCACGTGTGTGGCAGTTCGCCCGTCCGTACCGAACGAGCATTGCCGGGTTCCTGATCTCGATTCTTCTGGCTGCCGCCGTGGCGTTGGTCGCTCCGTTCGCGTTCCGCGCCATCATCGACGATGCGATTCCGGCCGGCGATCGCGGCCGAATCTGGTTCCTGGCCTCCCTCGCCGTTGGTGCCGCGGTCTTCGACGCGGCGATGGCCATCACCCAGCGTTGGTTCTCCGCTCGCATCGGAGAAGGACTCATCTACGACCTGCGCGTCGCTCTGTTCGACAAGGTGCAACGGATGCCGGTGGCTTTCTTCACCCGCACACAAACCGGGGCGCTCATCAGCCGTCTCAACAACGACGTGGTGGGCGCCCAATCCGCGGTCACGTCCACTTTGGGCAGCGTGGTGAGCAACGTCGTCGTCCTCGTGATGACGCTGGCCGCCATGCTCACGCTCGAATGGCGTCTCACGCTTCTCGCCCTCGTCGTCCTGCCGATCTTCATCATTCCCGCGCGGCGGGTGGGTCAACGTCTGCAGGACATCGCGCGTGAGCAGATGACCCTCAACGCCCAGATGAACACGCAGATGAACGAGCGCTTCAACGTGTCGGGAGCGCTGCTCGTGAAGTTGTTCGGTCGCCACGGTGCCGAGGTGGGGGCCTTCGCCTCGCGAGCGTCGCGCGTGCGCGACATCGGGATTCTCTCGGCGTTGTACGGTCGCGTTTTCTTCGTTGCGCTCGGCTTGGTCGGAGCTCTCGGCGCGGTGGCGGTCTACGGAATCGGCGCCCAACTCGTTGTGTCGGGCAACATCACACCGGGCACGTTGGTCGCCATGGCGACCCTGGTGGCCCGGGTGTATCAACCGCTGACCGGGTTGACCAACGCCCGCGTCGACCTGCTCACCTCCTTCGTCAGTTTCGACCGCGTGTTCGAGGTTCTCGACGCGCCGGTGGCCATCGTCGACAAGCCCGGTGCCGTGGATCTCGTGGCCCCGCGCGGAGCAGTGGAATTCGATGACGTGACGTTCCGATATCCGGCCGCCGCGACGGTGAGTGTGGCCTCGCTCGAGGCGCCCGGTTCCCCACTCGGAGACCCCGATGTGGACGTGTTGCGCGGTTTCTCCTTGGCGATCTCACCGGGCGAGACGGTGGCCGTCGTTGGTGCATCGGGCTCGGGGAAGAGCACCATGGCGGCGCTCGTTCCACGTCTGTACGACGTCACGTCGGGTGCGGTGCGCGTCGACGGTCACGACGTGCGTGATCTCACCGGAGCGACCCTGCGGGCGGCCATCGGCGTGGTGTCGCAGGATCCGCATCTTTTCCACGAGAGCATCGAGTCGAATCTGCGGTACGCCAAGCCGGACGCCAGTGCACAAGAGCTGGTGGCGGCCTGTCGCGCGGCTCGCATTCACGACACCATCGCGGCCCTGCCCGACGGATACGAAACGTTGGTGGGTGAACGGGGCTATCGACTGTCCGGCGGCGAGAAGCAACGGCTGGCGATCGCTCGGTTGCTGTTGAAGAATCCGGCGGTGATGATTCTCGACGAGGCCACCAGTCATCTGGATAACGAGAACGAAGCGTTGGTGCAAGCCGCCTTGGACGAGGCCTTACGGGATCGCACCGCGCTGGTGATCGCTCATCGTCTGTCGACCATTCGCGACGCCGATCGGATCGTGGTGCTCGATTCGGGGCGCATCATCGAACAGGGAACGCACGACGAGTTGATGAATCTGGACGGGGCCTACGCCCGCCAGGTGCGTGCCGGGGAAGCGACGAGCGAAACGCTCTGACTCAGTGCGGTGCCGCTTGCGCACCACGAATCAAGGATCCCCGGAGCTCGCCGGTGTGCTCACCGTGTTCGAACGAGACCCAGCCGTTCTTGATCGTGTAGTGATAGCCGGTCGCGGTCTGCATGAGTCGGCGTCCGTTGGCGGGGAGGTCGTGAACGATGCGAGGCGGAGGCGTGCCGAGCGACGCGATGTCGATGACGTTCAGGTCGGCGCGATAGCCGGGGGCGATCACACCGCGGTCGAGCAAGCCGACGTGGCGCGCGGTGCGCTGGGTGATGTGGTGCACCATGAATTCGAGGGGCAGTTTCTCGCCCCGGCGACGGTCCTTGCACCACAGCGCGAGGGCGGTGGTGGTGGCACTGCCGTCGGAGATCGCTCCGCAGTGCGCCCCGGCGTCGCTGAGACCGATCACCGCGTTGTCGCGCAGCAACATTTCGCGCACGTCGTCGAGGTTGCCGCGTGCGAAGTTGAACAGGGGCATGTACAACAGCCGGTTGCCGTCGTCCTCGCTCAACAGATCGATGAGGAAGTCGATCACCGGACGACCGGCGGCGGCGGCC